>NZ_ATVU01000002.1:0-212422 GCF_000420885.1 Dorea sp. AGR2135
GCCCGGCTTGTGGCTGCAGTAGTATGACACACCTTGGAAAGTCGTATGCTTATCGTAGTTAACCTTGTTTTTGTTCCATATGTTTCATCAGGCCTCCCTATGGAAGGTCTTGTCGGCATGCCTTGAAACAAAAAGTGTTTATTTAACACACTTGTTTTCAATTACAAAACACTTGTTTTCATTGCTTTTTGAGAAGATTTGAAAGATACAATCCCCATATACTTCTCAGAAAAACGTCCGCGAATTGGTACAATTATGAAGAATCACATTTAGAGCAGTTCCACATTTTTGAAAACTGCTCTTTTTATGTCTGCTAAAAATGTGATACTTCGCTTAAGAATTATAACACACTTTCAATTGGGGACGTGTTTTTTTCAAAAAAACTCCGTCCCCAATTGAATCTTATCCTGTCCCCTTTTGAATTGTGTAAAGTTCACCTTCAATTTGTTTTCTAATCCTCTTTACATAACTTTTCGAGACTCCTAGCTTTTCTTTTACTGCATTTTCGAATTGCACTCTACTTTCTACGAACTGTAAAATCTCCAATCCTTGAAGTTGTCTTTGTTCTTGCATGTTCCAAAGTATTTCCCACGCCAATTCTACATACTGCCTATACTCTTCCTCTTCTGTATCTAAAAACACATTTTCATCCTTTTCCTGATGAAAAGTTCCAATTGATGTCCCATCTTTAAATTTTTCCTCATATAACTTTAATGCTTTTTCACATAATACTTCTCTATTCTTTCTTTTCCCAGTATATTCCCTCATACTGCTATGTTCATATTGCATTATGTTATTACATATTTTTGCTTTTACTGGATTCATATGAATATAACGCAAGCAGCTCCAAAAATACCTTTCATCTTCTATACACTGCGTATTATATCGATTTTCAAATACATAACCAGTACGATTATGCTTATAATTATAATATTTCGCATATCTTCCCAGCACTTTTGCCATAAATATTGGCATAATTTCTTTCTCAGCTTTTGCTAAAAGGTGAAAATGATTTGACATAACACAATATGCATAGATTTCAATATTACAATCTTTTAAATTGTCTTTAAGCAAATTCAAAAATCTGGTTTTTTCGCGTTTTTCACCGAAAATATTTTCCCGATCCAAACCTCTGGATACAATATGATAAAAACCCGTTGCACTTTCACGCCTTGCTCTTCTCGGCATAGGCATCCTCCTCCCTATCTACTTTTCTTCTATAAATGTTGGCAATTCTCGGCGACACGCCAAATACTGATAATAATGTAGAAATATCATGAATAACAAGAATTGCGTTGTAGAATTAAATTAACACATTTGTTTCTATAATGCAAGAAATTTACGAACACAATACCATAAAATTCAATTGGGGACGGAGGTTTTTTAAAAAACCTCCGTCCCCAATTGAATTGTGTTTCTTTCTAGTAAGATTTTCCCCAATATGCCATATGTTTTGCTGGTTTTCCGCAATAAATACATTTATCAGAGATCATCGGTTCATCTTCGATCAAACATCTTGTAGCAGCTCCGCCTGTCTCATATTTCACTTCGCCTTCACATACTGGATCTCCACACCAACATGCTTTTACGAATCCGCGGTTTGCTGCGAATTTTTCTTTCATCTCGTCCATCGTTACTGCTGTATCGATGTGTGCTTTCAGGAACTCTTCTGCCTTATTGTACATATCCTGCTGGATTGTTTCAAGAATCTCACGAAGTTTTGTTGTTATTTCATCTAAGGACACAACAATCTTCTCGCGGGTATCTCGACGTACTACTACAACCTGATTATTTTCAATGTCTTTTGGTCCGATTTCAATACGTGTTGGGATTCCGAGAATCTCCTGCTCTGAGAATTTCCATCCCGGACTCTTCTCTGAATCATCAATCTTCACTCTGTATCCGGCTTTTTTCAGCTCATCAAGCAATTCATTTGCTTTTTCCAGTACTCCTTCTTTGTGCTGAGCAATTGGAATTACGCGACACTCAACTGGTGCAAGGTGCGGTGGGATAACAAGTCCGTCATCGTCACCGTGAACCATGATAAGCGCTCCGATACTTCTTGTGGACAATCCCCATGATGTCTCGTAAACATTCTTAAGCTGATTGTCTTTGTCGATATACTGAATTCCAAATGCCTCCGGAAATCCGCTTCCAAAGAAATGGCTTGTTGCGGACTGCAGTGCTTTTCCGTCGTGCATCAGTGCTTCTACTGTATAAGTATCCTGAGCTCCTGCAAATTTCTCATGCTCTGCTTTTCTACCTGCTACAAATGGTACAGCCATTGTCTCTTTGTAGAAGTCTTTGTAAATCTGCCACATCTGGATTGTTCTTTGTTCAGCCTCTTCATATGTTGCATGAATCGTGTGGCCTTCCTGCCATAAGAATTCTCTGGAACGAAGGAACGGTCTCGTTGTCTTCTCCCAGCGAAGTACGGAACACCACTGGTTCCATACTTTTGGTAAATCTCTGTAAGACTGTACTGTTCTTGCCCATAAGTCACAGAACAATGTCTCAGATGTAGGTCTTACGCAAAATCTCTCCTGGAGTCTCTCCATTCCGCCGTGTGTTACCCATGCTACTTCTGGTGCAAATCCTTCGATATGATCTGCTTCTTTCTCAAGAAGTGCTTCTGGAATCAGGCATGGAAGATATACATTTTCTACACCTGTCTCTTTAAATCTTCTGTCAAGGTCAGCTTTTATAAGCTCCCAGATTGCAAATCCATTTGGAAGGTAGTTCAAGCATCCTTTTACGCTTGAATAATCACATAACTGTGCTTCTCGCACAACGTCTGTATACCACTGTGCGAAATCTTCATCACGTGATGTGATATTTTTTACTAATTTCTTATCCTTTGCCATCACAATTCTCCTTTTTCTTGTTCTTTTATTTCTGTAAAATTCTGTTCATTTCCATTTCAAAAATGTATTTTTACAGGAAATGTTTTATTTCCGAGGAGTTACTTTTTCTGCCGGGAACTTTTCATATAATTTAATAAAAATGTAATTATCTATTATACAAAAAACCGCCGACTCTTCATCTCCCCATATCAGGGACCGAAAGCTCCGGCGGTACCACCCTAAATTAACTGTAGCTATGTTGCAAATATCAGACAGCACAGTTCTCTCCATTCTCCATTAACGCTGGTCAGACGCTGCATTTTCATGCAGAGGCTCCAGGACCGGTTCCATGCAGTTCATAGCAGACACCTCACACCATATAATGTCCTCTCTGAGCCAGCTTACATGTACTAATTCCATTCATCGCCAAAAAGTATATCAATTTGCTCATAATTTTAATCTATCCCATGCACTTTGTCAAGATGTATACTACATAATGCTACGCGTTGTAATCCTGCGCGTTAATAAATGCCATAAAAAAGAGAGAAGATTTTGAATGAACAACTTCTCTCTTTTTTCTCGGTTGAATTACCGTTTGTGATTGTGATTCAATCACCCTTTACGTTGGTGATTTATTATATCATGTTTTTGCAATCTTTTGACATTTTGCAACAAATTGTTGCTTTTTTATTCATATAAATGTTCTCTATAAACAATTTATATTCCCATTTTGGCAGCTTCAACTTGATTATTTCGACAGCTTCAACTTACTTGTTTCGGTAGCTGCGTCTTATCTGTCTCTCTAATCACATCCGTCTCTCTAATCACATCCGTCTCTCTAATCACATCCGTCTCTCTAATCACATCTGTCTCTCTAATCACATCTGTCTCTCTAATCACATCTGTCTCTCTAATCACATCCATCTCTCACCAAGTGACACTCTGTTTATTTCCGGTTTATTTCCGTTCAGCCGTGAGTTCCTTGATCTCACGATTCACCCTGTCTCTTAACTGAATCAGATACATATCGGATTTTGGATAGCGCTTGAATGTCAATGGCTCCGGAAGGTTTCCTTCAATCAACTCCATGACATGCTCTCTACTTGTCAAAGATTCCAGTAATTTCAGTGCTCGCAGATCTGTCATAGCTTCGTCATGTACCATCATACGAAGCGACTCTTCCGGCTGTCCATTTTCACCTGGATATACAAGGAATGGATCTCCTGACGGAAATGCTCCGGCCGCATCTGTCACTTCATATGGATTAATGTGTTCAATGGAATACTGGCTGTTATAAAAATTATATCCCCAATGTAATACTCCAATAATTTTATATTTATACAGCTGCACACCGTAAATACGATTTCTCGCAGACGGCATGGACATAAAACGGTTACTTACTTCATAAAACTGTCCTGTACAGTAATAAGTCCACATATCCGTCAGACCATTTGCAAGAAACTCTTCAATTTCATTATTTCCCGGAACCGGCTTGTCAATTAGACCGTGACGGTAAAATTCATAACTGGATAATGCATCAAATGTGTGAAATCCGTCCAGCATATTTCCAAGGGATTCTTTTGCAGCCTTATAAGACTCCAAATGTTCTTCTCTTGGCTCATCTGAAATGTGAAAATAAGTCACATCTGCAATTTCCCATTTTCTTATCTTTGCTGTCAACTGTGGGAGAAAACTCTCAAGGAATTTTGTATATTCCCCGACCGCCGGTGTATGCCAGCCAAAAATCTTCTCTTTCTTTCCATTGACAGTTGCAACAACCTTCGGTGCATATTTTGCTCCCCATTGCGAGAACAAATGTGACATTTCAAAATACTCGATTCCACATTTCTTACAGAGATCGATCCAGCGCTTCAGCTTCTCAAATCCAAATACATACTCTCCATCTTTTACTTCTACGTCAATCAACTGACAAGTCGTTCTTTCAAGTCCAATTGCAGTATCAAGCGGCGAAGTGAATAACGGGGTCAGCATCATATTACAATCACGTTTTACATATTCCTGGAAGTAATTTTCCAGAAGCTTCCAGTGTTCCTCTGAAAACACTTCTACATGATAATAATCCGCCAGGCAATCTGCATGCATCCATTCTGTGTGCATAATATCCAGTTTCGGAAGTTCCGTTCCGATAACTGTCACTTTCTGTTTTGCACTACATACAACTTCACCTTCTTTGATAAGCTGAAGCTCTATCTCATACTCTCCCGCCGGAATCTCATTTGTAATATCCACATCCACCCAAAGGCTGCGCCACTGGCGTGAATAGACAATCACTTTTCCGTCCTTTAAATCTTTAAGAAGATCCGGATACAATCCAGAAATCGTCTTCAGATAATTATCATCTACAATTCCATTTGTCGCACGTCCGACCGGAACCATCTCCACCGTCCTCACATGAACATGCTCTGCAAGCTCAGAAACTACGCGCACATCTAATCGCTCACGCATTACAAAATCACCGGTATATGCCACCTGAAATGATACCGTCTCTCCCCACAGACCACTTAACATCTGACATTCCATGCGGTATACCGGAGTCTCATCTGGGAATACCTTTTCCAGAGAACTCAGTGGTTTCATTTCATATTTAATTACTTTCTGGTCAAAAATACTCATATTTTATTTTCCCCTCTATCCTTTGATTCCACTCAACGTCATTCCTTCTTTGAATTTACTCTGCATAAATACATAGAAAATAAATGGTGGCAGGAAATTGATAACTGCACATGCCATAGTCAGACCTACATCTGTATTATACAATGTCTTCATCATACCAAGTGCCAATGGCAACGTCTTCATTTCCTGTTTTGAACAAGACACCATCGGCCATAAAAAGTTGTTCCATGCTCCGACAAATGTAAAAATAGACAGGGCTATAATCGATGATTTCACCATCGGCAATACCACTTTAAAGAAAATACGCAAACGTCCACAGCCATCTATTTTAGCCGCATTGATCAGGTCATCCGGAATATCCAGAATGGCCTGCCGCATAATAAACACACCAAACGCTGTCGGCAATGGCAAGATCAGCGCTTTAAAAGTATTTAACCACCCCAGATTCTTAATAATCAAAAATAACGGAATAATAATAACCTCTGACGGAACGACCATTGTCATGATCAAAAAGATGAACAACTTATCATTTCCTTTAAAATCCATCTTTGCAAATGCATACCCCGCCAGTGAACATACTGTTACCGTAAGAATTACACCAACAACTGCAACAAACACGCTGTTAAATACGTAATTTGGAAAATTAGCCAGGGAAAATATTTTCTGATACTGCATCAGTGTCAGCTTTTCCAATGAAAAATCAAAATCATAAGCATTCGTTGTTGATTTAAAAGACATCATTACCATATAAACAAATGGAATCACACTGATAAATATAATAATCAACATAAATATATATATGAAGATCTTATTAATTACTTTTTTCATCCTATATTTCCCCCTTTCTATATCTCTGATGCCTCACGCTTCATCATTCCACGCTGCAACATTGCTATAACCAGAATTACAACAAATAATATATTGGAAACTGCCATTGCATATCCCGCAGAGCTGGAACCTGCAAAGCACAATGAATATGCATAAATCACCAATGTTGTAGATGCATTATTCGGTCCGCCACCCGTCATTGTGTAAATCAAATCAAAGCACTGCAATGATGAGGTAATTGATAAGAACACTGCTAATATAATCGTCGGTTTCAACATTGGCAATGTTATCCGAAAAAATCTTGTCACCGTTCCTGCACCGTCTACTTTTGCAGCTTCATAAAATGACTCTGAAATTCCAAGTAACCCTGAAGAATAAATAACTACATAATACCCTAACATTTTCCAAATGGCCACTGCTGCAACAACCGCCAGCGCTGTCTTAGCATTTCCAAGTAACATAGATGCCTTGATCCCAAACAAGCCAAAAAATGTTTCTACTGCCGGAATTTTTCCGTTCAGCAATTCTCTCCAGATAACACCTGTTGCCGCATTGGAACAAAGTACCGGAATGAAAATAACACT
This sequence comes from Dorea sp. AGR2135, assembly GCF_000420885.1. Taxonomy (NCBI): domain Bacteria; kingdom Bacillati; phylum Bacillota; class Clostridia; order Lachnospirales; family Lachnospiraceae; genus Dorea; species Dorea sp. AGR2135. The sequence continues at coordinate 6,890 of NZ_ATVU01000002.1, forward strand.
ATTTGCAATCTTGCCAATTAACATATGGCGATGACTAACCAAAAATACAGAAACTATGAGAGATAAAATCATTTGTAACGGCACGATCATAACCATTAATTTTAATGTGTTAAAAAGTGCTTTCATAAATTTTGTATCTGTTACCAGCCGCTCATAGTTCTTCAATCCATAAAATGTTGGTGGTGTCATGATATTATATCTTGTAAAACTAAGTACAATTGATATGATGACTGACACAATAACAAAGCCGATCAGGATGACTGTAATCGGCGTAATATAACCATATGGTGCCAGATTTGCTATTTTCTTTTTATTCATAATCGTCCTTTCATCTTATTGCGCAATCATCAATAGTGCAAAAAAATGCCTGCAAAACTTGCAGGCATCGACTATTATGCATTTATCTTTTATTTATTTGCCCAATATTCATCTAACAGTCCGTTTGCATAATCTTCAGCCTCTTTCAGACCTTTATCAACGCTTGTCTCTCCGCTCATAATTCCCTGGAAATCAGCTGCAAGCTGGTTCAGGATCTGTGTTCCACAAGGACCAACCTGAATTCCATGCCATTTGTCTTTATCCTCTGTATAGATTTTCTCCATCTTCTCATCACCTACATATGGCTCACTCTCTGTAAGTGCAGCTCCCGGGCATTTTGCATGATATGCTGTCATGAACTCAGAACCTGTTACATATTTGATGAAGTCCATAGCAAGGTCTTTATCCTCACATGCAGACATCAGTGTCAGACAATCTGTTGCTCCAAATGTTCCAAAGTCTTTGTTCTTCAGTGAAGTAACAAAATTCCAGTTCAGATCCGGATATGTTTCTGCAAATGTTGTTCCATCTGTCTGTGAAGAACGTGTAATTCCGAATGCTGCTTTTCCGGCACCGAATACATTTGAGAATGCATCAGACCATGACAGTGACATAAAGTCCTCATTCATGTAAGATGTAAGTCCTTTTAACCATGTAACTGCTTCTTTTCCAGCCTCGTCAGCAAAGCTTACAGATTTCAGGTCATCATTATAAACCTGTCCACCGTTCTGCCATAATGCGCTGTAGTAGTATGCATTCAGAATCTGCATTGCTCCGATATCACTTGTATTCATTCCACAAGCAAAACCATACTGGTCAACTTTTCCATCTCCGTCAGTATCTTTTGTAGATTCCTGACAGATTCTTGCAAAGTCATCCCATGTCTCAGGTGCTTTCTCTCCAAGTGCATTTAAAATATCTTCATTGTAGTATAACACGAATGGAACTCCCGTTACTAATGGCCAGCCATACTGTCCATCCATCATATTACCATTAGAAAGATATTTGTACTCTTTCTTATCTTCATCTGTAACGTAAGAAGACATATCCTCTACTGCACCTGCATCGATGTATGTTGGGAACATCTCGTTGTACATATATCCAACGTCCGGACCTTCTCCTGAGTTCAGAGCTGTTGTATAAGTCTCTTCGTACTTGTCCCATGGGATCACTGTAAGATTTACTTTACAATCATTTTCTTTCTCCCAGTCTTTTAAAAGATCTCCCCAGTTCTTCTCTGTAGCATCATCAAGTGGCGGTACCCATACTTCTAATGTCTTCTCGCCAGATTTGCTGTCAGATTTTTTGCTGTCGTTCTTGCTTCCACAGCCTGCAACCATAGATACAGCCATAGCAGCAACTAACAGCACACTTATAATTTTCTTTTTCATTTTCGTGCTTCTCCTCCATGAATCGTACTTATATTTTTATAAATCATCACTTATAGATTATACATATTATTTTTACTTGCCTCAAATAGAATTTTTAAATAAATGTTTTCTATTTATTTAAAAATTAAATAAATGATTTTTTTACAGATTTTTTTGCAAATAACTTGGTTGTTTATCAAAAAAAGCACTTGCATTTTCTATATGTTTTCTGAAATTTTTTCATTATCAATCAACAAGTCTTTATCTTTCATTTATGATTATTCCCCTGCCAATTCCAACTTTTTTACCGGCCAGAAGATATTGCTTCAATCCTCGCTGAAGACTATTTTCTTCCAGATATGCATCTTTGTTCTCTCGAATTTCCCCAAATACTCTTTCTTCTGCCTGTGGGAAATCATAATGTACCTCTACAATATGATACATTTTCTGAAAACGAATAATATTACTTGTCTCTGGTAATATCTCTCTCAGTTCCGGACTTAAAAGCCATGAATCGCAAATAAATATCACATCTTCGTTACTAAAAAATTTCTTAGCTGATTCAAAAGATTTTTGACATTCACAGTAATCCAGTTTTTCTCCAGCCGGTATATGAACATTCAACACTTTTTCTCCACTCGGCAAATGGTATTTCTGTGCCAACTTCTGATCCAAAATAAGTGGTTCAAACTGAAGTCTTCCCAGACGGAACAACTCCATTCGAATAGACTTTGCAACCCATTCCACTTCTTCCAGTCCATATACTTTGTATTTCCGATAACATTCTTTACACCAAATCGTGATATCAGAAAACGTATCATGAAATATCTCTTCGCTGATATCTTTCTCCTTATACTTTTCATGGGCTTCACATGCCAGCTTCAGATAGAACCATAAAACCCATTGAAAATGTTTTTGAGTTTCTCGCCATTTATTTAAAAATATTTCAAAATCATTTTCAAATAAATGTTTCCATTCATAAAACTCCTTCTCAGACAAACTGTACTTTCCTATATTTCCCCGCACTTCCTCTGGTATTTCTATTCGCAGCATCACTTCCTGTATCGTCATAATTATCCTTTTACAGAACCTCCTACCATGCCAGAAATTAAATACTTTCTGAAAATAATTGCTGTTACTGCAGGTGGTATCAACGATACAATACCTGCTGTTGCAATTAATCCATATTCTACACTGTCTTTTGTCACAAATTCAGATACAACAATCGCCATAGGTTTTGTATCCATAGATGAAGCTAATATAAGCGGAATCTGAAACTGGCTCCATGTATTCAGGAACATAATCAGTGACACTGACAAAATAATCGGATATGACAATGGCAATATAATTTTAAAAAATGCTTTTCCTCGACTGCAGCCATCAATGTGTGCCGCCTCTTCCAGCTCTTTTGGAATTGTCGAAAAATAATTTATAATCATCCACGTTGCCATCGGCAGATACGAACTTACATAAACCATACTCAGCCAAAATGTATTATCCAGCATATGCCCTGCCGAAAACATTTTATACAGAGGAATAATAGTTGCCATTACCGGAATGACCATCGTAATAAGTAAGGCATTTTTGATAATTTTCCTTCCCGGAAACTCTATTCTGCTTAATGTATATGCACTCACCAAAGCAATTGGCATACCGATACAGATCGTCACAATCACTGCTCGAAGAGAATTTTTTAAACCTGTAAAGTATGCAACACTTCTTCGTCCGCCAGAAAACAAATTCTGAAAATTACTCCATGTAATATGACTCGGTAATAAACGAACTACATTTGAGAACATTTCTGCTTTCGGTGTAATCGCCATAACAAAAGTCCAAACAAATGGTCCTAATGTGAAAACTAAAAAAAATATCGTTGCAACAATATATCCTGCTTTCTTCACATACTTCATTAATAATCCACCTCCTTGTTCAAATTCCGGAGATAGAATATTCCTAAAAGTAATGCAAAAAATAAGACAATATACGTCATTGCGCTGCCTTTTCCAAAATTCAAAAATGAAAATGTAGTCAAATAACTCTCCATTAATATATTTTTCCCCAAATCTCCATAGCCTGAAAGTGCTACAATTTCATCAAAAACATTTATTGCAGTTACTGATGTTGAAGTAATTCCCAATGCCAAAAATGGTTTCATAAGTGGCATTGTAATATGCCAGAATACCTTCCTTGGCGTTCCTCCATCCATTTTCGCCGCTTCATAAATAGCATCCGGAATTGACTGGCGTCCAGCCAGGCATACCAATGCCATAAACGGCACACTACGCCATACAACTACAATCGAAACAACCAGTAATAACAGCCAGCGCGAACCAAGAAATTGAACCGGTTTACTTACCAGCCCCAGACCAATCAGTATTTTATTTAAAAATCCATATCCTGAAAAAAATACAAATTTCCATAAAATACCATTTACAAATGGTGGTAATGCCCATGGCAGAATTGCTATTGCAAGTAACATTCCAGCACATTTACATTCCAAATTCAAATATACTGAAACTAAATATCCAATTATCGTTGTAAAAACAATTACAAACACTAAAATAAATAAAGTATTTTGCATACTATATTTAAATGAATCCGACTGTAAAATATCTATATAATTTTTAAATCCAATATAATGAATGTTTCCCGGCTCCGTAAGTTTCCATCTTTTCAAACTATACGCAAAAGTTGTAATAATGGGATAAAATACTAATACACCCATGATCAAAATCATGGGTGCAAGTAGAAGATATGGTAAAATCTTTTTTTTCATATGTGTATTTCCTATATTTTATTGTTCTTTAAGCAGTTTATCTAATGCTGAAGACATCTCTTCATAGGCTTTCTCCGGTGTCAATTCTCCAAGCGCCATCTTATTAATTGCGTTATACATTGCACTGCTCATTTCTGCGTAATAAGCTGGTACTCCATTCGGGAATGGAGATACAATTAACTCAGATGCTTCTAACATGGCTCCTGCATTTGCAATTGTTCCATCATCAACCAGTTCTTTTAATACTGAACTACGTGTTGGAAGGCTTCCAAGTGTTTCATTTAATTCTTTCTGCATATCAGCAGATGTATACCATTCAACAAATTTTTGAGCAGCTTCTTTATTCTCAGATGCAGAAGTAACACCAAGTGCCTCTGGAAGAGCCATTGTTTTTTTCGCTGTTCCGTCTTTACCTGGAGCAAGAATCGGCTCAACCTGTCCTACTACCGCTGAATCATCCGGATTTTGTGTCTTAGATACAAACATTGTTGGTCCTACAAGAAAACTTGCTGTACCACTGCAAATTCTCATATAAGCCTCCATACCAGAAGCTGTCTTGTCCTCTGGGGCAACCAAATCAGCATCTAAAACTTCCTGATAATAATTTAATGCATCCATAATGGCATCTTTATTAAATGTTCCATCATCATTCCATACAACTCCGTCCATTTGGAATGCTGTCCACATTAATCCTGTTGCAGCTTTCTCTTCTGCATTCATAGACATTGCAAGCGGATAATCAACACCAGATGCTTTTAATGCTTTTGCATCTTCCAAAACTTCTGCATATGTTTTTGGTGCTTCATTTATTCCGGCTTTAGCAAACTGGTCTTTGTTATAATATGCGATACGATAATCATTGGAATATGGGAGTGCTAAAATCTCATCATCTACTGTAAATGTATCTAATGTAAGAAAATCTTCCTTATCTGCATCTGAAATCTTCAGTGGCTCTAACCAGCCAGCTGCCTTGAATTCTCCTACCCAGGACCAGTCCACTTCTACTACATCAGCAACATTTTTATTTCCTGTTGCAGCTGTAGCCAGTTTTTCACGGATATCATCCCAGCCCACTTCAGATACTTCAACCTCAATTCCAGTCTCTTTTGTAAATTCATCCAGTTGATCATCAGATGGAATCGCCCAATCAGGCGCCATGAATGTAATGGATTCTCCTTTATCAGACTTTATGTCACTGCTTCCGGAATCATTCTTTGATCCACAGCCAACAGCCATTGATGCAACCATAGCTGCAACCAATAACATGCTTACAATTTTCTTTTTCATTTTGTGTTTTCCTCCCGTTTTCTCTTGAAAATATTTCATAACTACACATACAGAATAGCATATCTCTCGTCTTTACATCAAATTGATATTTTCGATATATAATCACTTTATATTCACTTTATCTATAATCATTTATTTGAATTTTTATTAATATGAGTATATAGTGCCTATTGCAAAAACGGATAATTTTATCCCTTATATTCCCCGCATGCTCTTGCTGCATCCATGAACCAGTCTATCTTCTGTGGATCTGTTGTCTCTGGAATATCACATCCCGTTGCAAGTGTGTATCCCTTCTTTGCCTTACTTCCAATTTCTACACATCGTTTCACATCCGCAAAAATTTCTTCTTTCGTTCCTTTCATGACAATGCTCACTGGATCTACATTTCCTGCAATCGGTACTTCACTGCCAATCTCGTCTGCCGCCTGCTTAATATCTATAATATTATCAAGGCTTAATTCATTTAACTGATATTGTCCAAGATATTTCCAAATACTCCTTGTGTCTCCACACATATGAAGAGATACTTTATGTCCTGTCTTTTCATATGCATAATCGCTCAGCTCTTTTGTATATGGGAAAACGAATTTTTCATACATTTTCGGTCCAATCAATGCTGGATTTGCGACCGGATCTGCCATGGCAATTCCAAGTCCATATTGAGCTGCCATATCAATACAGCTTTTCTGACTATCTGTTGCAATTCTCATCAGCCGATGAACTTCCTCTCCATATTTCCGGCAATCTCTAAGCAATTTTTCCACCCCTCGAAGCGAAGAAGTAATTGTAAATGGTCCGCCAATGCTTGCCTCAATCGGTACAATTTCCTGCGCCTCTTCGCTCAATATTTTCGCTTCTTCTATAAATACTGCAATTCGAGGATCTCGCTTTGCCTCGACCGGCTCCATCTCATCAAGCTTTTTATAATCAGATATCATTGGGGCATCGGCATATGGAACTCCATTTTCCGGATAGATAAATTTCCCTCCCAGCGCTTCCACGATTCCTCTTGTATTCGGTCCGATCACAATTCGGTCATAGCCGTAACGATTAAATACAATTCTCTCTGCCTGTGCCATTTTTTTTACATCGAACCAAAAATCACGAACACTGATTCCACTCAGATAGCACTTAAACTCGCTGGTAAATGGCATCGCCATCACTCGGTCTGCCCTCTCACCTTTTTGAATTGCCTTCTTTCGTTCAATTGGTGTCATCAGATCTTTCGCATTCTTCTCAATTTTCATACCTTTTCTCCGTCCGCTTTTATATTTTCTTAATCATGGACATAGTATAGCATATTTTTACAATAAATCTACTCTTCTTTCTGTCTCTCCGCACTTTATACCACACCTTGCGCTGACACTAGTATTTAAATACTCTATATATTTTGTGTATCATTATCTATTCCAATATCATTTTCATCCACTTTCCTTGTCCCTGCCTCCATTCTGTCATATAATAAAAATATCAATAAAAAGAGAGGTAATCCTTATGCACAAAGATGATCAAATGACCCCTAAAGAACGGGCATTTGCCCTGTTTGCAGGAAAACCAGTAGACCGTATGCCGATCAAATTATTTTCACCATATATTGGAATGAACTTCGGGGCATCTTATCAAGATGCTTTCGTAGAGGCAAAATCACGCGCTCACTGGCTTATCGAAAGCTACAAACGTTTCGGGCAAGATGGCTTAAGTGTCAACTACCGTATTGACGGAATCCCGGTTGCTTTCGGTGCAGAATCTACATACGATCCACTCGGAATTCCTATGATTAAGGAAAATATTTTGAAAGATTTTTCTGAGATTGATCAATTAGACCTGGAAAAAATTCGCTTTGAAAATGACCCGAATGCCCAGACTGCATTTGAGGCTGTCCAAATTATTCAAGACGCATTAAACGATGAGATTTTCACAGGAGTCGGTCTAATGGGACCATTTACAACTGCTGTCAACCTTGCCGGTGTTGAAATAATCCTAAAATCTATGCGAAAAGATAAAGAAGGACTTCTTAAACTTCTGGATTTCGCTGCGGACATTACGATTGAAGTTGGACGTAAATTCGTAGAAAATCAGATTGGAATCGGACTTGCTGAGCCAACAGCTTCCCTTCTGTCACCAAAACAGTTCCGTGAATTTGTCATTCCTTATTATGTAAAAGTTATGGATAAATGGAAAGAATGGGGCAGCCGCGGCTCTGGTTTCCACATTTGCGGAGATACCACAAAACTTCTGGAGACCTTCCCTGAGATGGGTATCCGTGGAGTCAGTATCGATAGTGCCGTAGATATTGCTGTTGCCAAAGATCTTGTTGGCGACAAACTTTCCATCATGGGAAATGTCTCACCAATTGAAATTCTGCGAGGCACTCCGGAATCTATCGAACAGGCTGTCATCGACTGCTTCCGCAAATGCTGGGACAACCCACGTGGATTCACGATTGCTCCTGGATGTGATATTCCGGTTCAGACATCACTGGAAAACATTGATGCTTATATGAGTGCAGCAAGAAAATGTGCAAAATACCCGGTACAACCAGCAAACTGGGAATAAAAATTTTAAAGGAGAGTCCTTTGGGGATTCTCCTTTTATAATTCATATTTTTTCTCTGCATTTTTCCAATATGATTCTATGATTATATTTTTATCTACCAAACGTCCTATATGGTCGATGATGATTCCATTAAAATACGCCATTATAAATGTTCCGATTCCAACTCCAATCAACTTTTGAAACAGCACTGCTGATAAAATACATGCTATAATCAGCCCACTTGCATCAAACGCACGCTTAAATTTTATAACATCAATTCCGAATTCTTTACTTACACCTTTTACAAAAAATTCATATACCGGAGAATACAAATATATTCGATAAAACAGACTGACTGAAAAGGCTGAGCATATAACTCCTATAATAAAATATAAGATTCTTCCTCCCAATACAAGCTTCCCACTCTGAATAATAATTGTCATATATTTCCCCCAGAGACTCCTCCAAAAATCAATCAAGATTCCATAGAGCACCCCTGTAAAAAATGAGAAGAAATATACTGGCTTTATCTTTTTCTTAATAATACAAAAAACACAGAATACCATTCCCTGAACCATATATTCCGCTCGTCCAAATGTCAGTCCATCAATCTTTTCACTGATTATATAAGCTGGTGCGACTACCATCGACAGCCCCAATTCTGATAGTGAAATTAATGCAATACCCAATGACATAAATGTAATTGCAATAAAATAAATAATTTCACTGTACATTTTTCTTTTTTTCATAAATTTTCTTCTTTCAAAAGGCGTATATAGATTTCTCTACATACGCCTTATCCTTCATCTATTACACTTGTTTTTTAGGGTTGTATAACATAATACACCCTACTAAAACAGACAGAATTCCCAGTACACGTATCCACACGACTGTTGTATGGCACGCCATTTCTTTCATTGCACATATATGCAGGCCGCCAATTGATTCAATTGTAGACCAAATACATACAATTCCTGTTACAATTAATAAAAACACTGAAACCTTCTTTTTTATGATTCCTTCTACTGAAATTGCCATCAAACCAATGCCTAAAATAACTGCTATTATCTTTAAATAATGGCAAGGCATGTACATCTCCGTTCCTTGTACCGTTTCAATCATTTTGGTACATGGTTTAGCCCAGCTATGGGTAGATACGATCATTAGTAAACCTATCAGCCCTGGAATTCCTGCGATTTTCTGATTATTCATAACTATTTTACCTGACCTGCATTTACAAAAGTCTCATCTGCAAGTTCATCTGCTGATTTATTAAGCGTAATGATTCCTAAATCATTCAAATCTTTTGTAACATCAACAAATGAAGCCTTTGCATCTTCATAATTGAATTTATAACGATAGCTTTCTAATAATTTACCATTAAATTCATAATCCTCATCGGCAACATAACCATTTTCATAACAAAGCTTTGCTGCTTCCACAGGATTTTCAGAGATAAAGTCACATGCCATAGATAAGGCCTTCACATAATTCTTGGCTACTTCTGGATGATCTTCTACCAAGGTGTCACTAAATCCGAACACACAGCAATACTCATCCTTAGTCATTTCATCATCCGACTGATTAAAAATCAGATGATTTCCTTCATACTCAGAAACAATTGTTGCATATGGATCCCATGATACAAATGCTTCAATCTGTCCTTCTTGAAGGGCTGTTGCTAAATCTGCATTATCAAATACCTGTAAGTTTACATCTGTAATATTAATATTATAAGCAGTAAGCATACGCTGAAGTAAAATTGCCGGGTCGGATCCCATTCCTCCTGGAATACCAACATTTTTACCTTTTAAATCCTTAATACTCTGAATTCCAGATGCATCTGTTGCTACCATATTGATACAACCAAAATGTGCACCACCCACAATTTTCATTTTGTATCCATTTGCAATTCTCTGAACAAATGTTGGTAACAATCCATAGTTAATATCGTTCTTTCCGCCAGCCATCAAATCCCATTGATTTTCTGAATTAACGTACTCATACTTTACTCCACAATCTTCCATATATCCATTGATAATCGCAATAAATACTGGAGCACTGCACAAAGCCGGTCCTTGTGCAATTTGAACTACGTAATCGTCCTCTCCAGACTCTGATTTTGCAGTAGTATTCCTATCGCTACCCTCACTCTTACTGCCACAACCAACCGCCATTCCTGCTACCATGCAGGCAACTAAAATAATTGATAAAATTTTCTTCTTCATTCTTTTCCTCCTTTGTAATTGAAAATTTTATTTCTAAACATGCAAGCTTAAACAGCTTAACTTACATGAATAGCCCGTGATATTAACGATAAATACACCCTTCTTCCATTTTATATTTTATTTTCGCTCTTTCAGCCCATTTTAAATCATGCGTCACTAAAACCAATGCCCCCTCTGGCTGAACTTCTTTTTCCAAATATTCTATAATCTGTTCAGCCCAAATATGATCTAAATCATTTGTCGGTTCATCCGCTAAAATAATTTTAGGTTTTCTTACTAAAACCGATGCAATCATTGCGCGCCTTTTCTGTCCACCGCTTAATCTTCCAGGCAAAGATTCTGCAACTTCTTTCAGTCCAAATCTGTCAAGCATCATTTCAACATCTATGCTCTTATCATTTCCAAATTCACGCGCAAACATCAAATTTTCACGTACTGTCAACGCACTCGACATCTGAATATTTTGAAATAAATATCCAATGTTCTTTCCTCTCCAAGAAGTTAATTCATCGTCGCTCATTAAATATATATCTTCATTTTTCCACAATACTTTTCCTTCTGTCGGGCGCATTAATCCTGCCATAATGTACAAAAGTGTACTTTTCCCACTTCCCGATACACCCTCCAGAGCAATATAGTCACCTGTTTTTATTTCAAAATTAATTCCCTTCAACACAGGTTCGTTTCCTTTGGCATATATTTGGGATATATTCTCTAGCTTTAACATTTTTATTACACATCTCCGTTCGCCATTGTTTCCTGAGGTGAAATTTTTGCCACTTTACGTAATAAGAAAATTACAGTTATTCCAGATATCAATAATGTAAGAACTGCACCTCCACAGAAATGCACTAATACATATTCTCCTGACCATATTGATGTCGGCAACAACATATACTGATGAATCCAGTCTACAACACTTCGTGCACTGACAATCCCCAGAACACTGGCCACAATTCCCGCACTAATTCCTACCATAGTAACTTGACAAATAAAAATCTCATAAATCTCTTTTCTCTTTACTCCAATTGCTTTTAAATATCCTGCCTCTTTAAACTGACTATTTACCAGCAAATTCACTTGTCCAAATATTGACAAAATTCCCAAAATAAAAATTAACATACAAGCACCTAACAATATTTTAAATAAAATTGTAACCTGCTGCTGTAATGTTTGTGTTGTTGATGAAATCAATACTTTTTTAGCTTTAATATCTTTAATAGACTCCATATATTTTTCCGTACTAATCCCATCTTTTAATTTTACAAACGCACAGGTAATACTTGTATCCGGATTATTTCCATCAAAAAAGTTGGTTGGGAAATTGATTTTTGACAATTTTCTTAATTGATCCATCGACATAATAATAGAATCATCTAAATATGTTCCTGTTGTTCTCAAAACGCCTTTTATCTTTACTGGCATATTAAGAATCAACGTATTTTTTCCCTCAATTTCAACATTGCCACCTACTATAACCTCTTGCGCTTCTAACTGATCTATATTAGCATCTGTTAAATACGAATGAAGAAGCATATCGTTTTCCCAGTCAACCCCCACTAATCTCATCTCTTTTGTTGCTGTACAACAGCCTGCGGTTGGTAATGTCTGTAAATAGAACTGACTGGATATTTGCTCTACATAATTATTGTTCAACTGATCCAGCACTGATTCATCCATATAAACAGACTGTGCAATTCCAGAATACAGCATTGAAACGTCGCTGATATCAACTTCGTATGGATATACCATAACATCTGCACTAAGCTGACTTTTACTCAGTTCAATTCCACTATCAATCGCATCATATGTTCCCCATGCTAATACAATAGAAAAAACACTAAGAAAAACACATATTAATAGTGATCCAGTAATTCTCAATCTTCTGGAAACATTTTTCCAGGCATATTTAAAAATAACATGTTTCATATTGCCACCTTTATATATGCATTTCTTCTAATATTTTTTGTTTTAACTCTACCATTTCAATTGAATTACGATTTCGCGGATAATCTTGATTAATTTCAAAGATTTTGCTAACCTTCGCAGGTCTTCCTGTCATAACTACTACTTTTTGAGATAAAACTACAGCCTCTTCAACATCATGCGTTACCATAATAGCAGTGTAACCAATTGATTTCCATAATTCGATTAACCGGTCTTGCAAAGACACTCGGGTGAATGCATCCAGTGCACCAAACGGTTCATCTAAAAGCAAAACTTTCGGATGATTAATCAATGCTCTTGCAAATGCAGTTCGCTGCTGCATTCCTCCTGACAAGTGGTGTGGCAACGCTTTTTCAAATCCATTCAATCCGACCATATCTATATATTTTTGAACATTTTCTTTTTGTTCTTTATATACTTTTCTAGCCTTCAATCCAAACGCAACATTCTGTTCCACGTTAAGCCATTCAAAAAGTTCCGGATTTTGAAATACTAATCCCCTCTCATAACCAGGACCTTTTATTTCTTCACCGTCTAAATAGAGTTGTCCCTCATCAGGTTTTAATAATCCTGCAATAATTCTTAAAAGTGTTGTTTTTCCGCACCCTGACGGTCCCATAAAACTAACAAACTCTCCAGGTTTTATATCTAATGATACATTATCTACTGCATCATTTTCCTCACCTACCAAGTTTATATATCTTTTTGAGACGTTCTTTATCTCAATATGTCCATATTTCTTTTCATCTACCATCTAATCATACCTTCCTTCCAGCCGAGGAATTTATTGCGTAATGCAAATAATAACTGAATTGTGGAATAGCATAAAATTGCCAAGATTACTAATGCAATCCATACATTTGAATATGCCATAATCTGTTGTTTCCAGTTAATATACCAGCCAATTCCATATTTAGAACCCATCAGTTCTGCCAACATCAAGGAAATAAAACTTGATGTAACTCCTGAAAAAATACCCACAAATATCTGTGGCATTGCTGCTGGTATAGCAATATGAATAATCTGATATGCAGTGCTTGCCCCCATCGTATCTGCAACATCATAATACCCTTTTTTAACATTCTGAATACCCGACATCGTCTGGACGTTTGTCGGGAACCACATTGTAAGTGCTACAATAAATACACTGGCAGATAACAAATTCGGGAAGACAAGCAGGGCAATCGGAATCCATATTGCAGTTGGCAAAGGTCCTATAAATCTTGAAATCGGCGCAACCCAATAATTAATTGTTTTACTCCACCCCATTAAAATCCCGGTAAAAACTCCTATTGCTCCTCCAAATATAATTCCTAAGAACAATAATCTAATAGAATATAATGTACATGCCGCAAGCATATTTTTTTCTGCAATCGCACATGCCAAAATATTATTTACAGATGGAAAATAAACAGTAGGTAAAACCACTAATTTATCTATAAGTATTTCGATTAATCCTAAAAACGCTATTGCAACTGAATGAAACTTTATTTTTCCATAATAATGACACCAGTATGTATTACTTATACATGCCCGTATACCCAAAATCAGATAAATCCCTGCGATAATCAACATTAAATATCCAAAATAATGTACACCATTTGTGTTTATCACTTCATTTGTTGGAATTGCAAATTCAATTACTACATCCAATAATGCAATCAACATTGGCAAAAACAATACTACTTTCTTTTTCATTTTTTCCTCCTGTTACTTCTAACTTTTCCCTTTATCTATCGAATTCCCGTTTCACCGATATGGTAATAGTTTGTATCATAATTTTTCCCCATATGAATATCCGGTGCCTGCATCTTATTCTCTTCAAATGCTTTTTTAATTCTTTCCTTATCTGCATCTCGCTCTAACGGATCTGCTGTATGATAAACTCCTTGTATTACCTTTTCATATTTATCTCCTGGAATTCCCATAGCCATTTCATCTTTTTGCCATTTTGACAAAAAGCGTGTTCCAGAACACATCATGGATGTATTTATTTCATTTGTTACATATGTACATGCTGTTATTTCTGCACACATAGCCTGATTTCCAGCCATTTTAAATCCTTTATATGATCCATAATAATAGCTATAACCCTGAATCAAACGCATGATATTATACGGTGTAGATACAACAATCACTACATCTGGATCTTTTTCCATAAGTTCCAACGGTGATATTTCAATTCCACATGGGCATTTAGGATTTATTGAAATATTGTCTACAGCTTTTTTGGCAGCCTGCTGGTCTGAGTACATTCTTAATCTCATACAGTCCTCGCCTGACTTATAGGATTTTGTAACCTCATCCATCCCCAATACTCTTGCTGCCGCAAAACAACCTATATTTTCTTTCCTTATCTTAATATCATGTCCCGCCGTTGCACATCTTACAGTCACACAATATGGTATATAATACTTCACCTGCTGCGCTGGACAGACTTCATATTCTTCCTCATCATAATAAAACTTTACCCCCACAACTTTCCTTTCTAGTTCAAGCAAACTATTTATAACTTTTACCTGTTCCTCTCTTTTTTCTTTACTCATCCCAATAACTCCTTTCCCTCTTTAATATGAATTTATTTTCCCCGCCCTATTTATTTATAAGGATTATAATTCTTTATTTTCCAGTATAATATAGATACCAAATCTCTTCCAATCGTTTTTATTGATAAATCCTTTTCATTATAGGTTATTTCTATTTCTCTATTTTTTCAGAAATTGTGAATTTTATTCCTCACTTTTCATTTTATTGTTCTTTCTATTCTCCGTTTTCTCTCAAAAATGGAATATAATTCCAACAGGAGGTATATTATATGGACTATTTAGATTTCTTTTCCCAACGCCTAAGTGAACTTCGAACTCAAAAAGGTGTTTCAGCGCGTGATATGAGTCTTTCTCTTGGACAATGTGAAAGCTACATTAATAAAATAGAGAATCACAAATCTCTCCCCTCCATGAATGTATTTTTTTACATATGTGATTATCTAGATATACAACCAAAAGATTTTTTTGATATATCTATAGAAAGTCCCACGACAACAAATGAGCTTTTAGCAAAAATGATAAAACTAACTCCAAAGCAACAAGAACATATTCTTTTTCTTGTAGATGATATTATTAATGCTTCAAAAAAATAGTTTTTATGTTCTTGACAACCCTGCGTTTTTATTTCAATATAAGCATAGGTCAGGACTCTATCCGAATCTTGACCTATGCTTATATTTTTTGATCTAAAAACTATTTTTATGAAATTACAAAGGAATATAACATGATAAATAACATCAACATTTTATACGAAGATACACAGATTCTGGTCTGTGTCAAACCGGCCGGAGTTGCAACCCAAAGCAAACGCATCGGCTCCCCTGACATGGTGAGCCTTTTAAAAAATCATATCAGCATGACTTCTGGTAAATCCGGTGAGCCGTACCTTGCCGTCATTCACAGACTGGATCAGCCGGTAAGTGGAATTCTCGTCTTCGCCAAGACGCCTGCTGCCGCAAAGGATCTGAACCGGCAGCTTACAACTTCCGGCTTCGGTAAGCATTACTATGCATTAGTTGCGGGAACGCCAGAACCAACATCTGCTGATTTAGAAAACTTCCTTGTAAAAGATGCCAGAACAAATACTTCCAGAATCTGTCAGAAAGGTACTGCAGATGCCAAATTAGCAAAGCTTCATTATGATTTAGTTGATACTACATTTTTTGCTGATATTGCTTCCGCAATTCCTGTCGCGACCAGCCAGCTAAAAATCAAGTTAGATACTGGACGCCATCATCAAATTCGTGTGCAGCTTTCCGGTATGGGCTGCCCGATCATCGGTGACACGAAGTATAACCCCGACTCACCGAAGCTGACCGCGAGGCGCACACCACTGTGTCTTTGTGCATATCAGTTGGAGTTCAGGCACCCTGTCACAAAGAAAGCAATGACATTTTCACTTGATCATCATGTATAATATATCAGACTATATCAGATGTGAGATAGCTGCCACCTCTGATATAGTTTTATTTTTCCCAAGTATGTGGAGACTATATTAGAAATATTTTTATTTTTCTATTGCGTTTTATTACAGCACTATGTTACACTACGTCTACATCAAATTTCGGGCATGATATTTTCATTATGTTTCAATGCCCACAGAAATCCTTAGCCAAGATTTCATTTTTGAATTTCATTTGCTTTTTCAGCAAAGATTACTCAGATTTTTGATGAAGTTACTCGTTCACCGCAGCTTTCAGTGATTCCCGGCACTAATACAGCTACACTTTCACCGGACAAATGATACGGTACTTCTGAATTTAATTACATTTTCTCATCATATAATCTTTTTACATTGTTTTTTTATACTCAAAATGTTAAAATATATTCAGATAGTTTCCATATCAGATTCGTCCAGAAAGGAGATTTATGGAAACACAAAACACAACAACTTCAAATGGGGTAAACAATTCTCACACAAAAGACAACGCTGCTAAGATTGTATTCGGAGACCCGGTACTCTGCGCTCAATTTCTAAAAGGTTACACGGACATTCCTCTTTTTAATGAGATAAAGCCCGAAGATATTGAAAATGTTTCTTCACATTTTTTGCCTTTATTTCAGGAATCCAGAGACTCAGATACTGTGAATAAAATTCGCATAGGTGATTCCGAAATCTATCTGATTGCACTGATTGAGCATCAATCAGAAAATGATTTTGACATGTCCTTCCGGATACTTCGTTATATCGTATTTATTTGGACAGATTATGCTGCGCAACAGGAAAAGCTACATAAAGGCATCACAAAATCCAAAGCTTTTCTTTATCCGCCAATCCTGCCTGTTGTATATTATGAAGGAACCAGCACATGGTCTGCACCGTTGAACTTTAAGGATCGTGTCTTTTTGAACAACGTCTTGGGCGATTATATACCAAGTTTCAATTACCTGGTCGTTCCGCTAAACAAATATTCCAAACAGGATCTGATTGAAAAGAATGATGAACTCTCTTTAATCTTTCTTATTAATCAGCTTCAAAATTCCTCTGAATTTCATGCCTTAAAAGATATACCGAAAGAATATACGGAACATCTTACAGAAAACACCCCAGATTATCTATTAAAAATCATTGGGAAAGTAATTGCAGTTCTTCTTCATAAACTGAATATACCTGATGAAGAAGTTTATGAGGTTACAGACCAGATCACAAGGAGGAAATTCAGTATGATGTTTGATAATTTTCAGGCTTACGATGTTCAGGAGACGAGGCGAGTCAGTCGCGAAGAAGGACGGCTTGAGGGACGAATCGAAGGCGAACGTGCCGGTCGAATCGAAGGTGAGCAACTTCATTTAATCAAACTGGTTATCAAAAAGATAGAAAAACAATGCTCTGCTGCTCAGATTTCTGAAATTCTCGAAGAACCACTGGATATCATTCAGCAGATCTATGACATTGCCCTCTGTCAGGCACCTGATTACAATGCTGATAAGATTTTAAAAGAACTGAACTCGAAAACTGTTTCGTGATTTAAATCAAATCTACACGGATTTTCGCACAAGAATATTTTTAAATAGTTGAAACAAAGAAGCTGGATATGCCTCCAATTACATATCCAGCTTCTTCGTTTCATTTTCTTTTTTCAATTTTCCTTAAGCTTCTGTTCGTATGTCCTCTATTCGCACAAACTAGATAACGGCTTCCTCAGGTGCCTCTTCTAATACTTTTTCGTAATTCTCGAGGATGATGCTTTGAATCTTTTCGCGAGTTCCGGAATTGATTGGATGAGCAATATCTCTGTATTCTCCATCCACTGCCTTTTTACTTGGCATAGCAATAAAAAGTCCTTTTTCCCCTTCAATAACTTTAATATCATGTACAACGAATTCTTCATCCATCGTGATTGATACTACTGCTTTCAATTTTCCTTCCTTCGCTACTTTTCTTACTCTTACATCTGTTATCTGCATGTTATTGCCCCTTTCTATCTAGGCGCACTGATCTTACAGTGCGTACCTCTCGTTCTTTTCGACAACCACTTTTATCCCGTTTGTTCCAACGTGACGTGTGTTGGCTCTGATTGTATCACGGCTTTCCACGATGCAGTTTTCAATGTAAGTATTATCCCCAAGATACACATCATTTAAAATAATTGAATTTTTGATTACACAGTTATTTCCCACAAATACCTGCTTAAATATTACGGAATTCTCCACAGTTCCGTTGATAATGCTTCCGCTTCCTACCAGACTGTTCTTGACAGATGCGCCCGGGTTATATTTTGCAGGAGGCAGGTCGCTGACTTTTGAATAAATTTCCGGATCTTGCTTGAAGAAATAGTTTCTTACTTCCGGCTTCAAGAAGTCCATATTAGTCTTATAATAAGCATCTACAGTTGCAATATTGCTCCAGTAATGATCAATCTTGTAACCATAGATCTTCTTCAGATTCTTATAACGGATCAGAACATCATTGACGAAGTCAAACCTTTCTTCTTCCGCTGCATGCTCAATCAGATCAATCAGTAATCTTCTTCTGATCACATAGATTCCTGTTGAAATCATGTTTGATTTTGTCACCATCGGTTTCTCTTCAAACTCTGTTATACGCATATCGTCATCCATTCGGATGGTTCCGAATCGGCTCACATCATCTGATGGATCCATCTCTTTGCATACTACCGTAACGTCAACCTTTTTGTCAATATGGTACTGAAGAACTTTACCGTAATCCATCTTATATACCGCATCTCCGGATGCTATGACAACATACGGTTCATGACTCTTTTTCAGGAAATCCATATTCTGGTAAATGGCATCGGCCGTTCCGCGATACCAGTATCCATTATCATTTGTAATGGTCGGTGTAAATACGTACAGTCCACCCTGCTTTCTTCCGAAATTCCACCATTTTGAAGAATTCAAATGTTCATTTAAGGAACGGGCATTATATTGCGTCAACACCGCAACTTTCTGAATATGAGAATTCGTCATATTACTAAGTGCAAAATCAATGGATCGATAGCTTCCTGCAATTGGCATTGCTGCTACTGCTCTTTTGTGAGTCAGCTCTTTCATCCTGTTATTGTTACCGCCTGCTAAAATAATTCCTACTGCTCTCATGCCATCTCACCCGCCTTTATTAATGTTTCTCCACTTCCAAGTACTCCGTCCGGATAATCTTCTTTGTTCGTAATTCCACTGATTGCGGTGTTCTTACCAATCTGTACGTGATCCGGGATTACAGAATTCTCTCCGATCGTTACAAGTCCAAATGAGTAGACTGCCGGTTTTAATGTATTCGGTTCTTCACTGCCAATTCCAAGAATCGCGCCTTCGTCAATCTTCGTATTCTCAGCTATGATAGATTTATCGATCACACAGCCTTTTCCAATCGTACAATCGCTCATGATGATTGAATCTCTCACTACCGCACCTTCTTCAATTGTGACTCCGGCACTGATAACACAATTATGTACCTCTCCATAAATCTCGCAGCCATTGCCGATAATGCTTCGGTCTATCACAGCATTCTCTGCAATGTACTGAGGCGGAAGTATAGCACTGTTAGTGTAAATCTTCCAAAATTCTTCATAAAGGTTAAATTCCGGTATAATATCAATCAGCTCCATATTAGCCTGCCAGTAAGACCCCAGTGTTCCAACATCTTTCCAGTATCCATTGTATTCATAAGCAAACAGGCGCTCCCCCTTCTCATGACAATACGGAATGATATGCTTTCCAAAGTCACATCCAGGCTCGTCCTTCAATGCTACAAGAGCTTCTTTTAATGCTTTCCAGCTAAATATGTAGATTCCCATTGATGCCAGATTACTCTTCGGCTGTGGCGGTTTCTCCTGAAATTCTGTAATCTTACCGCTATCATCGGTGATTACAATTCCAAAACGGCTTGCCTCTTCTATCGGAACCGGCATAGCCGCGATTGTAACATCTGCATTGTTCTCCTTATGATAATCAAGCATCACCTGGTAATCCATCTTATAAATGTGATCTCCAGATAAAATTAATACATAATCTGGATGGAATGATTCCATGTATTCCAGATTCTGATAAATGGCATTCGCTGTACCTGTATACCACTCACTGCTTGTACTCTTCTCATATGGCGGAAGAATCGAAACACCACCGATGCTTCGATCCAAATCCCATGGAATACCTATCCCGATATGTGAATTCAAACGTAATGGCTGATACTGTGTCAATACACCTACAGTATCAATTCCTGAATTAATACAGTTACTTAGCGGAAAATCAATGATTCTGTATTTTCCACCAAATGCAACAGCCGGTTTCGCAACTTTTGATGTCAGAACACCAAGTCTGCTGCCTTGTCCTCCTGCCAGGAGCATTGCTATCATTTCCTTTTTCCTCATGTCTTCACCCCTTCTCAGTAGTCTGTGATAAATATTATACCATATATGTTCCATTTCGTGAACATATTTTACAAAACATTTGAATAATTTCTCCTCTTTTTATGAAAATATTACAAAAAATTGCGGGTTGGATTTTTTCTCATATATGTATATAATAATAAGTTAGAAAGAATTATTAATTGGATTGTGAAAGTGTGCCGCACAGAGCAATCCAACGATACTACAGACGGGATTTTTCCCAACACAATTTGCCTATATTATTATATATATGAGGAAGGAATCTTAATTATGTATAAAATTAATTTTGACAAGCCAGTACACGTACATTTTATCGGAATCGGCGGTATCAGCATGAGCGGACTTGCCGAGGTACTTTTAGAAGAGAACTTTACTGTTTCCGGATCTGACAACAAAGAATCTGCTCTGACAGATCATCTTGAAAAAGCCGGCGCACAGATTTTCTATGGACAGAAAGCTTCTAATATCATAGATGGTATCGATGTAGTTGTATATACGGCTGCAATTCATAAAGACAATGAAGAATATCAGGCTGCAGTTCAAAAAGGACTCCCGATGCTGACACGTGCTGAACTTCTCGGACAGCTTATGACAAACTACGATATTCCAATCGCAGTTTCCGGAACTCACGGAAAAACAACAACAACTTCTATGATTTCACACATTCTTCTGGCCGGAGAGATGGATCCGACTATTTCTGTTGGCGGAATCTTAAAAGCAATCGGTGGAAATATCCGTGTCGGTAATTCCGAGATTTTTGTTACGGAAGCATGCGAATATACAAACAGTTTCCTTAGCTTCTTTCCTAAGATCAGTGTGATTCTGAATATTGACGAAGATCATCTGGACTTCTTCAAGGATCTGGAGGATATCCGCAACTCTTTCCACAGATTTGCAAAGCTGCTTCCAAAAGACGGAACACTTGTTATCAATGGTGACATTGATCGTCTGGATGAGATTACAGGAGATCTTGACTGCAAAATCGTAACTTACGGAACGAATCCTTCCGCAACTTATCATGCTGCAAATGTAACTCATGACGAACTCGGCGAAGCATCCTTTGACCTGGTAAAGAACGGTGAATTTGTAGATCGTATTTCCTTATCTGTAAGTGGAGACCATAATGTATCCAACGCACTTGCCGCACTTGCTGTTGCAGATCTTCTGGATGTAAATGTTTCCGTTGCCAAAAAGGGACTGAAAGAATTTCACGGTACAGACCGTCGTTTTGAATACAAAGGCGAGACTAATGGTGTGACGATCATTGATGACTATGCACATCATCCGACAGAGATTGCTGCAACACTGACTGCTGCGACCCATTATCCGCATCGTGAGATCTGGTGCATTTTCCAGCCTCATACTTATACACGTACAAAAGCTCTCTTCCCGGAATTCGTTGAGGCACTTTCACATACAGATCATGTGATCCTGGCTGATATTTATGCAGCAAGAGAAACGGATACTCTCGGAGTGTCTTCTAAACAGATTGCAGATGAATTGAAGGCAAAAGGATGCGATGCATACTACTTCCCAAGCTTTGAAGAAATAGAAAATTTCTGTCTGACACATTGTCAAAAAGGGGATGTGTTGATAACTATGGGAGCCGGAGACGTTGTAAACATTGGGGAAACGCTTCTTGGAAGATAGTTATCCACATTTTCCACAGATTTTTATCCACAAAAAACCCGATTTTTGCGTCAAAAATTTCTTTTTTAATGGTACTTCCGATGCTATAATAGCTGTGCAATGAAGCGAATGATACTTGAGGAGGACCTGAAAAGGCATGAGAAAATTAACACTTACAAACCACGTGCAGAGTGATACAACTGTACTGGAGAACGAATTTATCGATCATTATATGGCAGAGGCGAACGGGGAATACGTGAAGGTATACCTTATTCTTTTGCGCCATCTGAATGAGCCTTCAGGAACTCTGACAATTTCAAAGATTGCAGATTTATTAGATATTACAGAAAAAGATGTGATCCGTGCATTGAACTACTGGAAAAAGAAAGGGTTACTGGATTATGACATGCCTGTAGACGGAGAGGCTCCGGCGATTCCGGCACAGCCGCGTATGACAGAAGAACCATCTGCACCGGAACCGGCTGCTCCTTCTATTCAGCCGGCACCGACAACTACAGATGTATCCAGTATTGAGCAGTACCGCTCTCGTAAAGAGTTCAAAGAACTTCTTTTTGTTGCAGAGCAGTACCTTGGCAAGACGCTGTCCCATTCTGACGTAGAATCTATTACATATTTTTACGAGACTTTACATATGTCTGCAGATCTTATTGAATACCTGATCGAGTACTGTGTAGAGAACGGTCATACAAGCATGCACTATATTCAGAAGGTTGCTCTTTCCTGGTGTGAACGCCACATTAAGACGGTTTCTGAAGCAAAAGCAAGCTCTATGGCATACAATAAGAACTGCTATTCTATTCTCGGAGCTTTCGGCATTAAAGGACGCGCTCCTGCACCGTCTGAGATGGAATACATCAAGCGCTGGACTTCCGAATATGGGTTCTCTCTGGATCTGATCCTGAACGCATGCGCCAGAACTATGAATGCAATTCATCAGCCAAGCTTTGACTATACTGAATCTATTCTGAAAAAATGGCTGGAGCAAAGTGTTAAGAACATTCAGGATATCGAAACTCTGGATGCCGGATTTATCCGTGAAAAAGAAGCCCGTGAAAAAGAACGCCGTGAAAAAGAACTTCAAAGAAAAAGTGCCGCTAAAATCACACCGGCACCAACAAAGTTCAACAACTTCGAGAACCGTTCTTATGATATGAGCGATCTTGAGCGCAAGCTGTTACAGCAATAAACTATATAATAAGGAGCATTTTCGTCCATGGCATTATCAAATTCCCAGTACGATCAATTGATGCGCGATTATGAGCAATTACAACTGGATAACGAGCATGAACTTCGTCTTCGTTTTGATGAAGTTTATGCGAAGATTCCAAAGCTTCGCACAATTGATGACACGATTTCTTCTCTGAGTGTTGAAAAAGCAAAGAGACTGCTGGAAGGAGACGAAGATGCTCTTTCTTCATTTCATGAAAAGCTCCTGACATTAACTGGCGAAAAGCAGAAGCTTCTTACGTCTCACGGATTTCCATCTGATTATCTTGAAAAGCATTATCACTGTCCAGACTGTCAGGATACCGGATATATTGGGACACGCAAGTGCCACTGTATGAAAAAGGCAATTATCGAGCTTCTATATAACGGCTCGAACTTGAAAGGAATTTTAGAGCAGGAAAATTTCCACACATTTTCTCTGGACTACTATTCCAAAAGCCATATTGATCCGCTGACCGGAAGATCGGCAAGAGACGCCATTGAAACCGCACTTCGTGTCTGTCATCATTTTATTGATACATTTTCCAGTGAATTTCATAATATTCTTTTATATGGAGATACTGGTGTTGGAAAGACATTTCTCACTCACTGTATTGCAAAGGAATTAATGGATCACTCTTATTCAGTTATTTATTTTTCTGCAGCAGGGCTTTTTGATTTTCTTGCTAAGAATACTTTTGGTAAAAGAGATGAGATCGATGAAGATGCGCTCTCCCATATTTGCAGCTGTGACTTGCTAATTATTGATGATCTTGGCACAGAGCTCGCGAATAGCTTTACGGTTTCACAATTATTTGTTATACTTAATGAGCGAATCTTGCGAAAGGAAGCGACAATCATATCTACGAACCTGTCGCTCGAAGATATAAAAGCAATTTATTCTGAACGAATTTTTTCACGTATCAGCAGCAGCTATTCTATGCTCCGTCTGACCGGTGACGATATCAGAATTCAAAAAAAATTATTAAACCTAGGAGGTACAAAAGATGTTACGCCGTAACGAACGTAATCTTGACAACATCCCTGCAGGAACACTTGGAATCATCGCAATTGATGGCTGCCAGGCGATGGGAAAGGAAGTCGATCATTTCATCACTACATGGCGCCATGAAGATGGACACAAATTCATGGATGATGTAGTATTCAGTGGATATCAGAGAGATTCTTATCTCGTAAATGCTCATGTACCACGTTTTGGTTCCGGGGAAGCCAAAGGTGTGATTGATGAGTCTGTCCGTGGTATGGATCTTTACATTTTGGTCGATGTCTGCAACTACAGCCTGACATATTCTATGAGTGGAAACACAAATCATATGTCACCAGATGATCATTATCAGAACTTAAAGAGAATTATCGCTGCTGTCGGTGGTAAAGCAAAACGTATCAACGTTATCATGCCGTTCCTCTATGAAAGCCGTCAGCATAAGAGAAGCTCTCGTGAGTCTCTGGACTGCGCACTCGCACTTCAGGAGCTGACACACATGGGCGTTGATAATATTATTACATTTGATGCACACGACCCTCGTGTACAGAACGCAATCCCGCTTTCCGGATTCGAGACAGTGCGTCCAACTTATCAGTTTGTAAAAGGATTATTAGATCGCTACGATGACTTGATCATCGACAGTGACCACATGATGGCGATTAGCCCAGATGAGGGTGCTACAGAGCGTGCTGTATATCTGGCAAACGTTCTGAACCTGGATATGGGTATGTTCTATAAGAGACGTGATTACACACGTGTGGTAAATGGACGCAACCCAATCGTTGCTCATGAGTTCCTTGGTTCTTCTGTAGAAGGAAAAGATGTTATTATTCTGGATGACATGATTTCTTCCGGAGACAGCATCCTGGATGTTGCAAAACAGTTAAAGAGCCGCAATGCAAAACGTATTTTTGCAGCTGCTACATTTGGACTCTTTACAAATGGACTGGATAAGTTCGATGAAGCCTATGAAAGTGGTCTGATTGATGGAGTCTTAACAACGAATCTGATTTACCAGACACCGGAACTTCTTTCCAGACCTTATTATATCAACTGTGATATGAGTAAATATGTTGCTCTTATGATTGATACTCTGAACCACGACGGATCTATCAGTGATATTCTGGATCCTAGTGAGAGAATTCAGGTATGCGTTGAGGAATACAAGAAAGCTCACGGTCAGTTATAACAACTGCGTCTGTTCAAGAATGCCTCGGCATTCTTGCTGCGAGGTGCGCGTCATGCAATTGCATGACATACTTCTACTGCGCATCTCTGCAATTCTGCCGGAGGCTATATCAGCTGGGGGATTGACTCCCAGCTGATATAAAAAGCAGATAAGTGAATGTAGTTCAAGAATTTTACATTCATTCATCTGCTTTTTGTCTACTGTAATTTTATATAATTACAATTTTTAACTCCCATTTCAGAAAGTATCTTCATCTCTCTTTTCTGACAGGTGAACAATAATACCTGTTTTCCACTTTTTGCAAGCCATTCCATCACACTTTCCAGCCGTTCCTCGTCATAACTTACAAATGTATCATCCAAAATTACCGGAAGTTCTTCTTCTAACAGTACTTCTGATGCTGCCATTCGAAGTGCAAAATATACCTGCTCTGCTGTTCCCTGGCTGACTCTTGCAATATCTACTTTGCGCCCTTCACTCAGTAAGCTGATATTTAATCCTTCTTCTACATTTAATCGGGTATATTTCCCTTCTGTAATAAATTCCATAATCTCTGAAACCCGGTCATTTAATTTTCCCCGAAGCTTCTTCTGCATCTCTCCAGAAAGTTCCTGAATTTTATCAATCGCAAGCTGTCTTGCCTCCGCCTGGACATTTAGAATTCTCTCCTCATCACTGATTCCGTCTAACTCTTCCAGGTCTTCCTTTAGATTGGAATAACGTACCCGCTTATCCCCAAGCTCCAACGCATTTCTCTCCAGTTCCCATTTCAGACGGTCTGTAGGGATCTTCTCCTCTTGAGGTGTAATCTCCTCCAAAATTTTTTCTGGCTCTGTCTTCTCAACTTTTTTACTGATCTTCATCCGGTTCCACACATAGATGCTGGAAAGCAATACTAAAATAATTGCGACCAGATAATTCCACGGACGTTTCAAAAGCCATACACACAGAACCACTGCCAGTACCGCTGCCAATATTTCCAATGGATGTACTCTCCATTTAGATGGCCGTATCTCATCTATCATGTGTTTGGGTTCTTCTTCATCCTGCTTAAGCAACAGCCTGGATTCTCGCTCCCGCACTTTTCTAAACGCAATCTCTTCTTCCAGATGTGCCTGTTCTTCTTCCAGTTTATGAATATCACGCCACACATAAGACATTTCCTGAGAAATGTGTTCTCTTTTATCCTGGCGTTTTTCCATTTGCTTTTGCATCTCATGCAAACTTTCTTTTTTCTGCTCTTTCAAATAATCTATAGCTGCCGCCAGATCAAGTTCCCCATCTCCGGTCGCATAATAATTAGATGCATAATTTTTCAATTCCTCAGAGAGCGTCATTCCAGGCTTTACCCTCATCTGTGCCATAGCCATCGTATCATCATAAATTTGTGGACTCAAATCACCCATGAGCATCTGAAGATCTCCATCTTTCACAGACAATTCTTCTGCATCTTCCAGACAGACAAGCGTCTCATTTTTCCCATACCGGTCAAAATTTCTGGACAGAAGAAATTCCTTATCTCCTGATTCAAATTTCATTTCCCCACAATAATAATTCGGATTTTCCCACGGTTCATATCTGGAAAATGCATCCTGAGCCGCAGCTCTTCCACGCCCTCGTTCCAACCCAAAAAGCATAGCTCTGATAAACGTATAAAGGGTAGACTTTCCAGACTCATTTTCTCCATATATCACATTCATTCCATCTGAAAAATGAATTTCTTTATTTGTAAACTTTCCAAAGTTCTTAAGTCTCAACTCTTTGATTTTCATATTAGCCTCTTCTTGTCTCCATCAATGCCCGCACTCCCTCACAAAGCACCTGATGTTCCAGACTATTCTCAGGATACTGTTCCAGCTCTGCCACAAATGCCCCAAGAATATTTCCCTTATTTGCTTCTTTCAACTTATCGAACTGATACGCCGGTCGTGTCTGATCTGTAATCTCGATCACATTTCCATATGGATCCAGCGTGTCCACGTTGTAAGAAATTTCCGGGTCACGCATTCCGTCCAGAATAATCTTGTAAATATTTTCCTTTCCTTTTTCATCTATAACTTTCGCAACTGTCTCTTTTAGTTCATGCTCTGTCATAGAAGGATTTACTTCGATCGTCTGATGTATGTAAGATCTCATTGCAAATGGTACGAATCTTATCCTGCATCCCTTGGTCGTAATCTCTCCGTAAATGTATCCGTGCGCTCCAGTATCGTTTTTATCGATTGGCTCCAACGCTCCGGCGTAAGCAATTTTATCCGGACAGATAATCTGCGGTTTATGGATGTGCCCCATTGCAATATAATCATAACCAAGCCCCAACAGATTTTCTTTCTTTATCGGAATATGGCTGTCATCTCCTCCGTGCGCAAGCAAAATCTCATATGGCTGTCGCCGCTGTGCAAATGCATCACAATAGCATTCCTCTGTAATCTGTTTCGTATCATAGCTCATGCCATAGATTGCCAGACTGTATGCTGGAAATTCCACGCATTGAATCTCCCTGTCCAGAATCATATGCACATTTTTGGGCCACTGAAACGTCCGATAATAAGAATCTCTCTTCAGATAATCATGGTTTCCTGCAATGATAACCACCTCAGTCATGGTCAGTTTTGAAAAAAGATAATCCAGTTCTTTTAGTTCCCGTCTGAGCGGCTGCCTGTGAAACAAGTCGCCTGCGATCAGAAGCATTTCCACATGCTTACTTTCACAGACTTCGAGTACTCGTTCAAGACTGGTCCATATCTCCTTTTCCCGCTTTTCCTTTCGGGAGCTTCCAATGTACGGGGCTGCCCCCAAATGTATGTCTGCGATGTGTATGAATCTCATTTTTACTTCCCTCTTCATTTTCTTCCAGTTCATTTTCCGACGGCAGCATCACAATAAATCGCGTGTGCAGATCATCACTTTTCGCCATGATCTGTCCATCATGTAATTCCACAATCTCTTTTGCAATCGCAAGACCAAGTCCTGCTCCTCCGGTTCCGGTCGACCTGGAATTATCTACCCGGTAAAATTTTTCAAAAATCGTCTGCAGCATATCTCCCGGAATCCGGTCTCCGCTGTTTGTAAATGTAATCTCGATTTTATTATTTTTCATTCTGGCCTGAATCTCAATTTTGGTATCCTCATAACAATATGCAATGGCATTTCTCAAAATATTATCAAAGACACGGGCAAGCTTGTCCGGATCGCCGTAAACTTCCAGATTCTCTTCCACATCCACATCACAAGTAAGCTTTTTTTCCTGAAGTACGCCATAAAGTTCGTCTGCAATCTGCTCCAGCATCATAGTCAAGTTTATCTTCACCGACTCCAGCTCGATATTCTGCAAATTGTACCTTGTAATGTCAAAAAACTCATTAATTAATTCACCGAGACGATTGGATTTCTCCAGAGCAATATGAATATATTTCTTTCGCTCCTCCTCCGGCATCTTTGGATATCCGTCCAGCATACTTAAGTAAGCCACAATAGAAGTCAAGGGTGTCTTTAAATCATGCGCCAGAAACAACACCAGATCGTTTTTTCGTTTCTCGCCTTCCACTGACTCCAACTCCTGCCGTTTCAGGGTAGCTTTAATCTCATTTAATCGAATCTCAATCGGTTTCAATTCTGTGATCAGGTGAATCGGTTCCGTAGATTCCGACAGAATATTTTCAATTCCCTCTCCCACCTGGTCCAGATACTTTGTCATTTTCGAAAGTGCCACATAGAAAAAAAGAGCAAACAAAAGCAAAAAGCCTACAACCATGAAAAATGTCTTGTTATCTCCTATCAATTTCCAATACAGGCTCCGTGCAGTCGGTTCACTCACTTGCAGTTTCGTCATTATTTTTACAAAATTCCTGGCGAAACTGTCATTATAAATTCCATCGATCACATAATTCAGCAAAAATCCACCCACCAGAACTGTCAGTGCCGTAACAAGCACCGTCTGCAAGAGAATACTGAATTTTAATTTACGATAATTATTCTTCAACCTTATATCCAACTCCCCATACAGTCTTAATGAAATCAGATTTTCCGGTAGGTCCATTCATTTTTTCCCGCAGATGCCGGATATGAACCATGACCGTATTGTTGCTGTTCTTATAGCATTCTTCCTTCCAAACCTTGTGGAATAACTCCTCAGAACTAATAACCTTGCCTCGGTTCTCACAGAGCAGCCACAGAATATCAAACTCAATCGGTGTCAGTGTCAGCGGCACTTCATTGTAAGTACACTCATGAGACTGCCGGTTCAGGAACAGGCCGCCAAAATCAATCACATCCCCCTCGTCCTTCGTACCCTCATTGTACTGCGTATAGCGTCGAATCTGTGCTTTCACCCTGGCAACCAGCTCCAATGGATTGAAAGGCTTTGGAATATAATCATCAGCACCAAGTGTCAGACCCGTGATCTTATCCATATACTCCGTCTTCGCTGTCAACATAATCACAGGAAATGTATATTTCTCCCGAATCTGCTTCAAAATCTGGAATCCGTCCACATCCGGAAGCATGATATCCAGAATCGCAAGATCAATCTTCGTACTGGCAATACAATCAAGTGCTTCCTGACCCGTATAAAATTTCAGCACATTATACTGATCATTCTTCAAGTATAACTCGATAACATCAGCAATCTCTTTCTCATCATCCACTACTAAAATATTCATACAATTCTCCTCTTTTTCAATTGGGGACGGGGTTTTTTCAAAAAAACCCCGTCCCCAATTGAACTTTAACCTGTCCCTTTCTGATTGTGTCAAACATTTTCTACAATTTCAGGGGCTATTTCTCTGTTATAACTCGCAGTTATTTACTGTTCTTGGGAATGGTACTACGTCACGGATATTGCCCATTCCTGTCAGATACATGATGCATCTCTCGAATCCAAGTCCGAATCCGGCATGTCTTGTGGATCCGTATTTTCTAAGATCCATGTAGAATCCGTAATCTTCTGTCTTCATTCCGAGTTCTTCCATGCGTGTTGCAAGCTTCTCGTAATCGTCTTCTCTCTGGCTTCCTCCGATGATCTCACCGATTCCTGGTACGAGGCAATCGACTGCTGCCACGGTCTTTCCATCTGGGTTCTGTTTCATGTAGAATGCTTTGATATCTTTCGGATAATCTGTTACAAATACTGGGCGTTTGTATACTTCCTCTGTCAGATAGCGCTCGTGCTCTGTCTGAAGATCGATTCCCCATGATACTTTGAACTCGAATTTATCGTTGTGCTTCTTTAGAATCTCAATTGCATCTGTGTATGTGATTCGTGCAAATTCAGATGTTGCAACGTTGGTCAGTCGATCGATCAGCCCTTTGTCTACAAATGAATTGAAGAAGTTCATCTCTTCCGGTGCGTTTTCCATCACATAATTGATGACATATTTTAACATGTCTTCTGCAAGGTCCATGTCGTCCTCCAGATCTGCAAATGCCATCTCAGGCTCTAACATCCAGAACTCTGCCGCATGTCTTGTTGTGTTGGAGTTCTCTGCGCGGAATGTAGGTCCAAATGTATAAACATTTCCAAATGCCTGTGCATATGTCTCTGCATTTAACTGTCCGCTTACGGTAAGGCTTGTCTCTTTTCCGAAGAAATCCTGTGTATAATCTACTGCATCATCTTCTGTCTTCGGTACATTTTCCATGTCCATCGTTGTTACGCGGAACATCTCTCCGGCTCCTTCACAATCACTTCCTGTAATGATCGGTGTATGTACATACACGAATCCTCTCTCCTGGAAAAATTTGTGAAGTGCGTATGCCGTCAGGGAACGAACACGGAATACTGCCTGGAATGTGTTTGTTCTCGGTCTTAAATGTGCGATCGTACGAAGGTACTCAAAGCTGTGACGCTTCTTCTGAAGCGGATAATCCGGCGCGGAAGCGCCTTCTACTGTTACAGTCTTCGCCTGAATCTCAAATGGCTGTTTTGCCTGTGGTGTTGCAACCAGTGTACCTGTTACAACAACAGCTGCTCCTACATTAAGTTTGGAAATCTCCTCAAAGTTCTCCATATCATCATGATATACGACCTGAAGTGGTGTAAAAAATGTTCCATCATTGATGACAATAAAGCCAAATGCTTTGGAGTCGCGGATACTTCTTACCCATCCCCCAACGGTAATTTCTTTATCCAGGTATGCTTCCTGATTCTTGTATAATTCGCGAATTTTAATTAAATTCATACCAAATACTCCTTCTACTGTCTTAAAAATACTTTCTTCTGACGCCATGCATAGGAAATGCACCTTCCTATTATACAAAGAAATGTGTCAGATGCCATATATCGTTTATTATAGCACAGAAGTTGTGATTACCCAACCCCTGACTCGTGCGATTATTTACAATTCACCCAATTCGCCGATTACTCACCGATTATCTCACAGATTATTTACAATATCTTATTTACAATATTTACGATACTTACGATTATTTACAATTTATGACTGATTTATGTCTCAATTAGTTATTCACTCCATGATGTGCTACGAAGCTATCACGATCCAGTGCTTTAAATGTATATCCCAGTGACTGATAATGTTCTATAATCTGTGGCAATGCCTCCACAGTCGTCTGTTTTCCATGGGAATCATGACAAAGTAAAATGATGTTGTTAGAATCAAAGCTCGTTGCCTGCGCCACCAGTTCTTCGGTCGTTCTCACAGACCCATCGCCGGAACTTCCGTTCCAGTCATAATACTGATATCCACGGTTTTGTACTTCCTGCACAAGCGTGGACATGATTCCTGCTGTATATTTCTTTGATACAGTATTTGATGATCCACCCGGAAAACGGATAAAACATGGTACATAGCCGATCTCTTCCTGTACCATCTGCCCAATCTGATCCAGATCCTGAAAATACGCATCAACCGATGCATAAACCTTAGCATAATCATGTGAATATGTATGCATTCCAATTGTATGTCCCTTGTCATACGCAGCCTTTATCATATCTTTGTATTCCGGCATCTCACCTGTCACAAAAAATGTTGCCTTTGCATTATATTTATCCAGAATATCCAGAACTGCCTGTGTATTATCTGATGGTCCGTCATCCAATGTCAGATACACGATTTTCTCATCGGACTGTTCTGTCGTTCCGACTGAAACTCCCGGTTGCACTGCAAAATTACTACGGTCAGGAACTGACGCGTCTCTATCATCAGTCTCCTCTTCCGTATCCTCCGTCTCTTCTTCTATCTCATTTTCTTTCTGCGCAGCTTGGGGTGTCTGCTCTGTCTTTTTCGCCTTCTGATTATGAATCTTCGCAGCCTCTTTTACACTTTTATCTCTCTGAATAAAAATTGCCACTGCTGCCATGATCAGCAGTACAAGAATAATCATTTCTATTGCTACTATTTTATTTCTTTTACCACCCTTGTTTTTCTTTCCGTTATCATTTTTTCCGGTCTTTTCTTCTCTATCTGACATATATCCTCCTATTTTGTTTCACAAATCTATTGTTTCAAACCTTTTTGACCCTAATATCATTATATGCGACATAGCCACTTCTATCAAGACTAACTATTTGTATCCCCCGGAAATTATACGTTCAAGAACGACTTCGGAATTGACATCCCACGAAAAATGTATAAAATTGACTTCAGAACCAACTAGTTCTGTTATCTGTAAAAATATTGGGATAAAAGCTCCCCACTATAAAAATACGACAGGAGGTATCTTATGACATCAACCGCAACATACCCTACTATCTCCAACTGGCTTGACAACCACAGAGATGAACTTATTCAGAAATCATGCTATATCTTCGAACATCCGGAAACAGCTTACAAAGAAAAACTCTCTTCAAAATGTCTTGCGGATTACCTGGAAACACAGGGATTTCAAATAGAATGGAATACTGCTGGAATCGAGACTGCATTTACTGCGGCCTGGACCAATCCTGACATCGATATTACTAAAATCCAGCCAGCCGGGAAAAACGTTTCATCTTCTAACGAAGTTCCGATCATTGGTTTTCTCGCTGAATATGATGCTCTTCCGGAAATCGGACACGCATGCGGACACAATCTTCTTGGAACAGCAGTCTGCGCAGCTGCCTGTGCATTGAAAGCAGATTATGAATCCTCTGGTGAACCGATTGTAATTCGTGTTTACGGCTGCCCGGCGGAAGAGATCATGTCCGGAAAAATTATTATGGACGAACAGAATGTGTTCGATGACCTGTCCATCGCAGTGACCTGGCATCCATTCGACCGCAACCGTGTCAGCAATGACATCTGGCAGGCGCAGGACATTAAAAACTATACATTTCACGGAGTCAGCGCACATGCCTCCCGCTCACCGGAAAGCGGTCGCAGCGCCTTAGATGCTGCCGAGCTTATGAATATTGGCGTGAATTATCTCCGCGAACATGTAACAGATGACGTCCGCATGCATTATGCTTACATGGATAATGGTATTCCGGCAAATGTTGTACCTGACTTTGCAAAGACGAATTATTTTATCCGCTCTACCAAAAGAAGCCGCACGGAAGATGCAAGCAAGCGCGTGGATGCATGTGCAAAAGGCGCAGCTATGATGACCGGAACAACTGTCGATATCGAATTGGTTGGAAGCTGCATGGAAATGAAAGTCAACCGTCCGCTAGTGGAAGTTTACTATGAAGCTATGACTCATATACCGACACCTGAATATACAGATGCAGAACTGGATTTTGCAAAAGACATTTCAGAAAAGGCCGGACTTATGAACAATGGAAAATATTTTGCAGGACTTTATCCGCTGGAGGACACGCCAGTTCCACTTTCCATTGGAACCGATGCCTCCCAGGTCAGCCATACCGTTCCCCTCATCACCATCAGCGCTGCTACTATGTGCCACGGCACCGCACTTCACCACTGGGCAGCCAGAGAACAAGCCGGCATGAGTATTGGGCATAAAGGTATGCTTTATGCAGCCAGATGTATGGCAGAAGGTACAAAATTGTTGCTTTCTAAACCAGAATATTTACAGGCTGTGTGGGATTATCATAATGTTCCTCAAGACTAAATATGCACTTTCTGATAAGTATCTGACATTATAGAAATTATACTCAGGCAAAAGTGTAAAGAAATTGCAAAAAAATTCATATTTGTGTAAAAAAATTCATTGTACCACTCCTCGAATAGTGCCAAAATGAAAACTGTTTTTTAGCACTTATGATTGAGGAAGATTTTAATTTACAATGGAAAATAAAAAACGCTTTAAAATGCCACATGCGTATGTCGTTATTTTCATGATGACAGTCATCACTGCAATTCTGGCTAACATTATTCCAGCCGGTACATTTGACCGTGTCGAAGACGTGAAGATGTTCTCCGGTCTTGGTTACCGTATTCTTTGCTTTGTCGTATTCATGGGCATCAGTATCTGGTATGTATGGCACTAAAGAACACCGCCTAAGTACCGGCCGCATCAGAATGCCTTTTTCATGACTTGATTCATTCTTTTTAAGTTTTGACAAGCGGAAGGGTGAGTATGGCTGTCTAAATCTTATTACTTTAATTATGTTTTCTTTTTAGGGCTTTTGTAAGTCTTGATAGAGAAATGTAATTCAAGAATGCCTCGGCATTCTTGCTGCTGAGATTGAAGAAATCAGTGAGTTTGTGTTTAATCATGCGGAGCTTGGCCGTGAGGAATTTAAGTCCTGTAAGTATCTTGTTGAGAAATTAAAAGAGCATGGATTTACGGTAACTTGTCCGTATCTGGATCTTGATACTGCTTTTCGTGCAGAACTTTACTGTGGTGAGGGTCCGAAAGTTGCTGTGCTTCCGGAGTATGATGCGCTTCCGGGATATGGTCCGAACAAGGACGAGGTGGCCCACGCGTGCGGACATAACTGGATAGCCGCTTCCACACTCGGTGCTGCCCTGACTCTGGCTATGGATTCTATTGAATTCCGCTTCCAGGGTACCGCCTCCCATGCAGCCGCTTATCCTGAAAAAGGTGTCAATGCTCTGGACGCTGTAAACCTGATGTTTGCAGGAATCAATGCAATGCGCCAGCAGACAAGAAATGACGCCCGTGTAGCAGGGGTCATAACTTCCGGTGGTGCTGCATGTAATATTATTCCTGATTACGCAGCATGCCAATTCTATGTTCGTGCAAAAGACCGCGCTTACTTGGAGGAACTGACTCAGAAAGTCATTAATTGTGCAAAAGGCGCAGAACTTATGACTGGTGCAAAACTGGAATACTTCAACTTCGAGAATTCTTATGATGACCTTGTATATCATGATGGACTTCGCGCCCTGATGCGTAAGAACTTAAATGATCTGGGTGTTACAGATTTCGTAGACAGTGATGAAGAAGCAAGTGGATCCAGTGATATTGGAAATGTATCTCATGTATGCCCGACCGTATACTGCGAGTTAGATACCGGTGCAAGACCGAAAGTATTTGCACATCACGAGACATTTCTGAAATATGTACATGGAAAAATGGCACGCCATACACTTCATACCGCCACAAAAGCATTGGCAGCTACCGCGCTGGACGTATTCGAAAATCCGGACATTGTAAAGTAATGAAAGAATCGACAAAAAATCCTGTAGATATTGTATATCATATACATATCTGCAGGATTTTTATATTTCTTATATTTCTTTTTTTCTATATCCTTAAAACTCTTCTACCGGCTTCTTATGTATCTTCATATGCAGCTTTCTTACTCCGCTGACAAGCTTTGTCAGATACCGGAACAATGGCTCAGTCGCAATAGAAAATACCACGAACAGCATAATGCATTTTGTGGACATTCCAGTAATCGCGAACAGCTTCGGCAGGAAAATGGAACAACCTAAAAGTCCAATAACTGAACCTACCCATACACAGCCACGCAGCCAGTTGAATGGCTCACAGATTTTGGACAGAATCATAAATCCTACAATGGCGAGGAGCATCGTTCCTGCTGTGGAAATGTCTGTCTCTCCCAGTCCAAATGTCTGCCCAAAGACTGCCATGGCAGCTACCGCCAGTACGTCAGTCAGGCCGGCCGGCAGAGCTTTTAACACCACATTTGTCAGGAAATGTCCTTTGATCACATCTTTATTCGGCTGGAATGCCAGGAAGAATCCCGGAATTCCAATGGTGAACATGCTGATCAGTGAAATCTGTGACGGCTGTAATGGATAGCTCATCATAAATACAACCGAGAACAGGGACAACAGGAATGAGAAAATGTTCTTTACCAGGAACAGGCTGGCTGATCGCTGGATGTTGTTGACCACTCGCCTTCCTTCTAATACAACTGACGGCATACATGCAAAGTTGGACTCCAACAACACAACCTGCGCCGCCTGGCATGCCGCATCACTTCCCGATGCCATAGCTACGCTGCAATCCGCATCCTTAAGTGCCAGCACATCGTTAACTCCGTCACCGGTCATGGCAACAGTCTTTCCCTGATCTTTCAATGCTTGAACAAACTGACGCTTCTGCCCCGGTGTCACACGCCCAAATACCGTATATTTTGCAATCGCATTTGCAATATCCTCATCTGTCTGAAGTGTCGTCGCATCAACATATTCCTCTGCATTTACAATACCGGCTTCTTTCGCGACCTCTGATACAGTCAGCGGATTATCACCGGAAATAACTTTGACTTCCACGCCCTGCTCTGCAAAGTATGCAAATGTCTCCGGTGCTTCTTTTCGGATTGGATTTGCCAGAAGGACATATGCCATCGGCAGAACCTTTCCTGTCAATTTTCCGCCATCTAATACTGCATCATAAGAGCCAAATACAAGTACACGATACCCTTTTCTTGCATACTCGCTGATATCCGGTTTGTAAGTATCATAATCCTCGCGGAGCACGAACTCCGGAGCTCCGATTACATAAGACTTCTCCCCGAACATGACTCCACTGTATTTTGTCACAGAAGTAAATGGAACAACCTTAGAGGCAGACTGTTCCGTCTTCTTTTTAAAATAATCCTTCAACGCCTCCATGGTGCTGTTATCGCTGCTCATGGCTCCCACAAAATCAGACAGAAGACCATTTAACTCCGGCATCTTCTCTGCATCATATTCCTTTGTCGGGATCATGTCTTTGACACTCATAGAATTCTCAGTGATCGTTCCTGTCTTATCCACACAAAGCACATTGACGCGAGCCAGCGTCTCAATACTCTTCATATCGTGAAGCAGAACTTTCTTATGAGCCAGTCTCATAGAACTGACAGCCAACGCCACACTTGCCAGCAGATATAATCCTTCCGGAATCATACCAAGAACTGCTGCCACCATGGAAACAATACTGTTTCGGAAGCTCTGATCATTAAAGAAAAATCCTTGTACAAACAACGTAATACCAATCGGAATCAACGCAATACCGACAAATTTTACCAACTTATCCAGTGAGCGGATCATTTCCGACTGCTCGCCTTTCTTCATAGCCTTCGCTTCCAATGTCAGCTTGGAAATGTAAGAATCCACTCCGACTTTATCAAGACGGGCATGGCACTCTCCCGCTACCACAAAACTTCCGGACATAAGCTCCGCTCCCGGAGCTTTCGTAATCTCATCAGATTCACCAGTCAACAGTGATTCATTGACTCGCACTTCGCCGGATACTACAATTGCATCGGCACAGATCTGATTTCCCGCTTTGAATATTACAATATCATCCAGTACCAGTTCTTCTGAATCCACTAACGACTTTTTCCCGTCACGCACAACACTGGCATGCGGTGCATTTAACATGTTCAGCTTTTCCAATACATTTTTCGCACGAATCTCCTGCACAATACCAATTAATGTATTAAAAATAATGACTGGAAGAAATGTCAGATCACGAAATGAACCGACAAGACATAACAAAATTGCCAATACAAGAAAAATTAAGTTAAAGTAAGTACAGACATTTTCCCGGATAATTTCTTTCGTGGTCTGTGCCGGTGGTGCGACTGACACATTGCGCCAACCATCCTCACGGTGCTGCTCCACCTGGTCCGCCGAAAGTCCCGCTTCGGGATCCGGATTATATCTCGGTGTCTCCCGGCGCTCTATCTCATAATCCTGCGGTTCTTCCAGAACCTCATGCTTTTTACGCAATGCCATAAATATTCCTCCTGTGTATCTGAAGCTTCAAGATATCTGCCCGTCATTTTCTGGCAAATCTTAGAATCTATCATACAATATGAAAATTTTTTCTTTATGGTATTTATTATACATCGAAACCCTTTCCCAGACTATGAATTCTTTGTTAAAAAATTCTAAGAATTCCTTAAGAAAAGGGCACCCCTGATTACAGTTAGGGACACCCTTAATCGCTGATTGGGACGTAGTATTTTGGCATTTTACTACGTCCCCAATTAAATTATTGTCTTCGTTTTATTACTTTTAACCTTGTGAATTCTTCTCTTTCTTTTTCTTCCAGCGCGTTGTTGATGTTGTAGACCAGATTCGTGTACATCGGTATGGTGATGTTCTTCAGAGCATTGGCACGTTTCTGTGTCTTTTTGATGTTCGTTGCCA
This sequence comes from Dorea sp. AGR2135, assembly GCF_000420885.1. Classification (NCBI taxonomy): domain Bacteria; kingdom Bacillati; phylum Bacillota; class Clostridia; order Lachnospirales; family Lachnospiraceae; genus Dorea; species Dorea sp. AGR2135. The sequence continues at coordinate 46,278 of NZ_ATVU01000002.1, forward strand.
GACGATATGCTGAGTTCTCGACTTCAGCCAACTTGATGGTCAGATTCTTTACCTTTCGGAATGCCTCCCTGGCGATATCCAGCGATTCTCCTGTATCTCCGAGTGAGTAGGTCAGGTCATTCTGCTTTTCATCATATTTGATATGTGGAATCTCTGTTCCCATAATACTTCTGGTCTGTATACGAATGGAATCTTCAATTGGTACAGTGAATGCGAATTCCTGTACCCTGCTGATTCCCATCTCAATATTAGCGCGCTGCAGGCACGCATATGCCTGGGTAAATGTGGAATCTATCTCTTCCTGGATGCCTTTTGCCTCATCGATAAGTCCCATCAGTTCTTTAAGAAGTATATTTCGTTTTTTGTCCATCAGTTCATAGCCCTGATTAGCAAGTGCCAGCGAGTTTTTGGCAAGCATCAGATTTCCCTTGGTCGGAAACTCTCTTGGATCCATAGACTCCCTCCTTTCCCATTTTTGCAATACAGCAATTATAATGCAAGAATTCTGGCATATTTTCCAGATTCCTGCACTTCTAAATCATTTTTACGCTTCATTCTTCTTCGGATAATAGAAATCAATGAGTTTTGTATCGATTCGATCCAGTTCTTCTCTTGGAAGCAGCGCTAACAGTTCCCAGCCAAGATCCAGCGTCTCTTGAATGGTACGGTTCTCTGTTGTTGCTTGACCAATATAACGCTGTTCGAATTCGCGTCCGAACTCCAGATATTTCTTATCCAGTGGTGACAATTCATCTTCACCGATAACGGAGGCCAGGTTTCTTGCCTCTCCTACTTTTGCGTAGGAAGCAAATAACTGGTTCGCCAGCGCCTGGTGATCGTCTCGCGTATAGCCTTCTCCGATTCCGTCTTTCATCAGACGTGACAGTGACGGCAATACATTAATTGGCGGATAAACTGACTGTCCATAAAGATTGCGGTCCAGTACGATCTGACCTTCCGTAATATATCCGGTCAGGTCAGGAATCGGGTGCGTGATGTCGTCATTCGGCATGGTCAGGATTGGAAGCTGTGTCACCGATCCATTTGCCCCTTCCACAATTCCGGCACGCTCATAAATTGTTGCCAGTTCACTGTAAAGATAACCTGGATATCCTTTTCGTGACGGAATTTCTCCTCTTGAAGAGGATACCTCACGAAGTGCCTCTGCAAAAGAAGTCATGTCTGTCAGGATTACAAGAATATGCATGTTACACTCAAACGCCAGATATTCTGCCACAGTCAGTGCTACCTTTGGTGTGATCAGACGCTCTACGACAGGGTCATTTGCCAGGTTCAGGAACATACACACATGGTCGGATACTCCGTTCTCATCAAATGTCTTGCGGAAGAAATCTGCCACGTCATGCTTAACTCCCATAGCTCCAAACACAATTGCGAAATCTTCATCAGAATCACCGCCCAGAGAGGCCTGTTTTACAATCTGCGCTGCTAACTGGTCATGTGGAAGTCCGTTTCCTGAGAAAATTGGAAGCTTTTGTCCACGGATCAGTGTTGTCAGACCATCAATGGCTGAAATTCCTGTCTGGATATAGTTTCTTGGATACTCACGTCTGACCGGATTAAGCGGAAGTCCGTTAACATCACGTTTATCCTCGGAAATGAGTGGTCCCATATCATCGACCGGCTGTCCGATTCCGTTAAAGGTTCTTCCAAGCATTTCCGGTGATACAGTAACCTCCATCGGACGTCCCATCAATCTCGTATGTGTATTGTCCAGGGACATATTCTCGGTTCCTTCAAATACCTGAATGATTGCTTTGTCCTCATTCAGTTCCACAATACGTCCCATTTTCTTTATTTTATGATCGACTACAAATTCCACGATTTCATCATAGAATGCGTCCTGAACTCCTTCCAGCACAACCAGAGGGCCTTCAACGCTGCTTAGTCCCAGATATTCTATTGCCATGATCTTGACCTCCTTCTATGCATTTTTCTCAATCACTGTATCGTAGAAACGGTCGATATCTACTTTGTACATATCTAATAATTGCAACTCGTCATTTGGCACATCGTATTTGATAGCGATAACTTTCTCAAAGATACCCTCTGCCTTCAAAACAGACATCGGCATACCTCTTGCCACCAGTTCTCTGCATTTCTTATAGAGATACAGAATAATATCCATCATACCGAACTGCTTCTTTAGAGATACACACGTATCGTCTTTGTGAAATGCGTTCTGCTGCAGGAATCCAAGACGAATCACGCGGGCAATCTCCAATGTCAGCTTCTGATCATCCGGAAGTACATCACTACCGATCAGTTTTACAATCTCCATGAGACTGTTCTCCTGGTTCAGAATATTCATCAGACGGTTCCGATAGTCCACAAACTTTGGAGATACATTATCAGCATACCATGCACTTAAATCCGGTAAGTACTCGCTGTAACTGGTCAGCCAGTGGATCGCCGGGTAATGTCTTGCATATGCCAGAGACTTATCCAGTCCCCAAAAGCAACGGATAAATCGCTTCGTATTCTGTGTGACCGGCTCGGAGAAGTCTCCTCCTTGCGGAGATACTGCTCCAATGATTGTAACAGAACCTACAGCTCCATTTAATGTCTGCATCATACCGGCACGCTCATAGAATGCAGAAAGTCTGGATGCCAGATAAGCCGGAAATCCTTCCTCTGCCGGCATCTCTTCCAGACGTCCGGACAGCTCACGAAGAGCCTCTGCCCAACGAGATGTAGAATCCGCCATAATTGCGACATCATATCCCATGTCACGATAATACTCAGCCAGTGTAAGTCCTGTGTAAATAGATGCCTCACGGGCAGCTACCGGCATGTTGGATGTGTTGGCAATCAGAGTCGTTCTGTCCATCAGCGGATTCCCCGTTCTTGGATCCACCAGTTCTGAGAACTCCTCCAGAACCTGTGTCATCTCATTTCCGCGCTCTCCGCATCCGATATATACAATAATGTCCGCATCGGACCATTTTGCGATCTGATGCTGGCTCATCGTCTTTCCTGTTCCGAATCCTCCCGGAATTGCAGCTGTTCCACCTTTCGCCAGAGGGAACATAGTATCCATGACACGCTGTCCCGTCACAAGCGGAACTCTTGCAGAATAACGGTGATGCACCGGCCTTGGCACACGGATCGGCCATTTCTGCATCATGGAGAGTTCTTTTCTCTCCCCTTCTGTTGTCTCGATCACAACAAGTGTATCATTGATATGATACGGTCCGTCAGGTACGACACTGACCACGATTCCTTCCACATCCGGCGGAACCATACATTTGTGCACGATCGCATGAGTCTCCGGAACTTCTGCAATGATTGCCCCGCCCTGGAGTGCGTCACCTTCTGCAACCGTCATGTGTGTATCCCACAATTTATCAAGATCCAGAGAATCTACACTGACACCTCTTGTAATAAATGCGCCATTACTTGCCTGTGCAATCTTTTCCAGCGGACGTTCAATTCCGTCGAAAATATTATTGATAATTCCAGGTGCGAGGATAACAGATACTGCATCTCCGGTACCCTCCACAATCTCTCCCGGCTTCAGACCGGAAGTCTCCTCATAGACCTGAATCGTTGTCCTGTCCTTGTCCAGAGAAATAACCTCTCCTACCAGACGTTCTTCTCCTACATAGACCATCTCGGACATCTTAAATCCGGTCCTGCCTTTCAGGTAAATGACAGGGCCGTTAATTCCATATATTTTTCCAGTATGTTTAGCGTCCACTGCCCATACCTCCTCCAAATGCGAACTTCTGATATTCTCTCTCCAGCGCGCCCTTAAATGCATAATCTACCAGAATATTTCTCTCTGGAATGACTGCACGGATTCCACCGATAAAGTCTTCTTTGCTGATACTCAGTGTAAATCCTGTCTTCTCCTCCAGATACGCTTTCTTATCTGCGTCTGTCGGATTAACATAAATCGTCATCTCGCCGCGGTCAGAATATGCTACCGCTTTTTCAATATATTTTACCAGAAGATCCTGATATTTTTCCGTCTTCATATATGCAGACAGTTTTTCTTCGACTTCTTTAAAAAGTTGCTTTTTCAAACGCTTCTGGGCAGCCCCAAGCTCTCGCTTAAGTTCCAGCGCAGCCTTTGAATTCGCCATACCAAGCTGCTGCTTCACGCTGGTCTTTTCAGCCTTGATTCTTGTGTCTGCCTGTATCAGTGCCTCTGCTTTATGTTGCTCAAAGACATGGGTAAGCGCCTTCTTATGCTGTTCCACAATCGCATTCCCTTTGCTTCTAGCCTCCTGCATTGCAGATTCCTGCAGTCTTGTTATCTTCTCATCTACTGTCACACAATCACCTGCTTCCTATAGTTTTAATCCTATAGCCTCATTCACATACGATGTGATAAAGTCTTTTTTACGTCCGGTTCCGTGTCTGTCCGGAATCTCGATCAAAAGCGGCATGGTCCGCTGTAACTTAATCTCGTTGATAAGATCCGGGAACTCCCGTCCGAACCGCTCAGTCAGCAGAATGACACCAACTTCTTTGTCATTCATGGCATTTTCTAATTCTTCACGCAGTTCGTTTCTTTCATGTACAACGACTCCATCTACGCCCGCCAGTCTCAGTCCCGTCAGAGTATCGACATTATCACTGATCAGATACATTTTCATCTTATAATTTACCGAGGATCATGAAGGAGATGATCAGTCCATACAGACACACACCTTCTGCCAGTCCTACGAAGATCAGTGACTTACCAAGTGCGCTGGAGTCCTCGCTGATTGCTCCAAGAGCGGCACTTGCTGCACTTGCTACGGCAATACCGCCACCGACACAGGAAAGACCGGTTGACAGTGCGGCTGCGATATAACCAAACCCAGTTGCATTTGAAGTGGCTGCTGTTGTCTCTGCAGCGTATACCGGATCTCCGGAAAATAACATGATCGCTGCGATGGCAAATGCTCCAAAATAAAAGACAACATTTGCTCCAAGTGCACGTTTGTAACGTTTCTTACTTCTCTCTCCCTTAAGGAAATATCCAAATGGTACGATAATTCCAAGTACCAGTGCTGCCACCAGTAATAATTTTACAGTTAATGTCATGACTTCTTCCTCCTACTCGCTCTGTTTATGAAATGGTTTGAATTCTCTTCCTGTTCCTTTATAAAAACGGCTGAACATCTCGTAATATTCCAGACGCAGAACCTGGATACCAACTACCAGTCCTTCCAGTCCACAGACTATGATATTACCGATGACAAATATGATCCAGTTCGTGCTTCCCGCACTCGCTCCGGAGAGCATCAGTACAACTTCCATCATTGCCGCATGGCTCACTGCAAATGCTCCGATACGCACATAAGAAATGGTATTGGAGAAGTAGCTTAACATGGTCTCGAACAATTCAAAAAATGCCTGTACAAAGAACATGACCTTGCCGCCTTCCATTTTCTTATGACGTTTCTCTACCAGATTTCCAAGTGGCTCTTTAAATACAAAGAGGAGCACCGGAATTCCAAGGAAAATCACAAGCATTACATTTCCCGGAGTCTTGTGTCCGGTCATATAAAGTACTACTGTCAGTACCAGGAATCCATAAAATACAAGTCCTGCCACACCATTGGTGGAGAATAACATATTTTCCTTATCGTGGGCTTTCGCCGAATTGATAATATTGAAGATCATCACCAGAATATTCAGTGCCATACCAAATGCAATGGCAACGACGAACACGGTGTTAAGCTGCCCGATAAACGGCAGATTCGTCATTGCCGATACAGGCCTTAACCAGTGGGCTTCAATAATATCTTCAAATCCAAATACGCTTCCGAACATAAATCCGAAGAACATGGAAAAAATACCTGCAATGGAAATAATTCCTGCCAGATTGATCTTCTTTGTCAGATACAGGATTCCGCCAATTGCAAAGAGGCAGAAGCCCTGGCCAAGATCTCCGAACATGGCTCCGAATATAAATGTATAGGTCAGTGCCACGAACATGGTCGGGTCCATCTCATCGTGAGCCGGAAGTCCGTACATCTTGATAAACATTTCAAATGGTTTAAATACCTTCGGGTTCTCAAGCTTTGTCGGAGGATCACCAAAATACTGGTCACGCTCATCTTCGACCATGATACTGATCTTATCGTCATCCTGAGTCTCAGCAAGAAGCGCATCTACATCCTTTTCACTCATCCAGCCACATAAGATATAGAACTCATCCCTCTCATCCTCACTGGTCACTCTCGCTGCAAGTTTACGGATATCAAAGTTGTCCGCAAGCTCCTGCAGTCTCTTTCTCGCTCCCAGAAGCTTGGCTGCATTACGTTTCATAAGTGCTGTAATCTTATCCTCATCTGCGTCAATATCTTTTTGCACTGCTTCCATATCCTGATCCAGCTTCTCACACGCTTCTTTAGGAGTTCCGATGTAAGCATCTGTCACGTCAATTCTCTCAAAGTGCAGTGCCCGGAATGTGTTATCCGCTTTCGCAACATCCGCATTTGCCGCTATGTAACAGCCATAGACAAAACCTTTGTCTTTTCCAGCCTCCAGAAATATGGCATTCAGACTGTCAGCCAGATATTTTTCAAGACGTCTGTAATAGTCAAGCGAAATGCGTCCGAACCGTACCTGCATGTACTGATACTGCAATGCTTTATGAACATCCACTTTCAACGCAGAAAATGGTTTCAGGACATTTTCCTTTCCAAGCAATTCTTCCTTCTTGAGCTTCAGCCTTTCTCTGTCTTCCACAAGTCCCAGATAATCATGATTCAGTTCCCGGATCAGCGCCAGCATATCATCCTTTGATCCTGACAGATCTGCCCGAATTTCCCTGTCCTCCGGCAGAAGCTGTGCGAACTGCTCTGCCTTTGCAAGCGGATCTCTGTACGGGTTCACTTCCACGAACGGCATGATATTTTCCGTCGTCTTAAGTTCTGTCACCGCATTTTCAATCTGCATCTCATATTTTGACAGATATTTCTCGCATACCCGGTCGATGTCATCTCTCGGACCGCTGATATTTAAGAATCTCATTTTTACAATCACTTGCTCTCACCTCCCAAGTATGTCAATATCTCCTGTCTGGTCAGTCCATAACGGATACACTCTAACGCTGTCGTCAGCTTGTCGATTTCCTGCTCCTTCAAGAATAAAAATGCGTGCATCGTTGCATCGGAGTAAGGATCCTTCTGCCTGTCAGATATATAGAGATCCCGTAAAATATCTTTGATACTCTTTTCTATGGACTGCCCCTCTTTCATGTAGACATGTGTTCCATAGTAAGTATTCTCAATCTGCTTTTTCATCTCTTCCACATTCGGTGCTTCCACGATTGCCTTAAATTCTTCCGTACTTAAATGAAAATGATATGGAAGCGTCAGTGCATAGATTTCTGCCGGAAGCATACGATAATACTGCTTCGCACGGTACACCCATTGAATGTTCATGAGATCCATCTTGATTCCCACATCTCTTGAAAAACGCTCTCTGGATTTTCCGGAGAATACCTTTCTTCCCCGCCTCCAGTAATTAGTAAAATAGTAAAGCTCCAGTGCCTGATCGTAGTCAAATAATGTCGCTGCCCCGGAATCCCGGATTGGTTTTAATGCTTCATAATACTCACTGCCCCGTAAGTTATCCACAAGTTCGTCGATATTTGTGGAAGTTATCAACTTATCAATAGAAAGTTTTGAGTATTTATCAAAAAATTCCTTCTTATAATCCAGGTCATAAGGCTTGTCATAATGGTTAAATACGATTCTCAGACAATAGTTGATCACACTGACTTCGTACTTCTTCCAGTAAATCTTCAGAAATTTCTTCTGATCGATTCCCGCAAACCGGAAGATTCTTGTGTAATCATTATACAGAGACTGATACAACATCTTCTCAATATCACCTCGATGAAGATGCGCCAGTTCCAACTGATCCATATAGACTGCGTAGGCCGGTTTCGTCTTCAGAAATTCCACCACCTGCACAACATCCGTAAAACCGGAAATAGTCTCATAGTCAGCCTGTGTAAGAAGCTTTGCCTGCATTGCGCGGATTTTCGTCGTAAGTCCGCTGTATGCCATCACATTGCCCATTGTTCTCTTCCTCGCTATATTTCTTTTTGAAATGTCTGAAATTCTGATACCTGTGGTTTACTCCTCGCTTCACGCCCCCACTGGCATCTTATATTACACTTCTATTATATGACGCAAAATACCTTCTGCATAAACTGCATGAGCCGTCTCATATTCCTTTTCCAATGTCTGAACTGCCTCGTGATTCTTCTCACGCTGACTCTTCAGGAGTTCATCGACCTGCCGCTTTCCATCTTCCCGGATTCTGGTAAGTTCTGCCTGCGTCTTCTCATCCAGTTCTTTATCAAACTGATCTCTCTGCGCCTGAATCTCCTGCTCAACCTGACTCTTATCCTCTTCTGCCTTCGCCACAATACTGCGCGCAGTGTTCTCAATATCATCCAGTCTTTCAATCACAGATTTCATAAGCCGCCCCCTTCTTGTTATCTGTCTGACCAAAGCCACATATCATCACAGAACTCTCTAAAAAACTCGAAATTTTTTAATGATTTCTCAAAAAATATACTGAAATTCTAACAGTTTTCTATAATATGAAATATTTTAGAAAATAGCTCTAAATCAGAACGTATATATTTAACTATAGTCTCTAAATTACACAATTGTCAAGTAAGTTATGCCGATTTTTGTGTAATTTTTATACATTTCCACCAAAGTGTATGGATATTTCATTAATAAAAATCACAAGACTATTTTTGTGTATACTAAGCGGTTCATCAATGTTGTATAAAGGAATGTTTTTCATCCTTAAAAATGTTTTTGCTGATTTTGCTACATAACCAACAAACCAACTTACCTTCTTTCTACTCCTAATAATTTCTCACATTAAATAAAACGAAGGAAACTCAAATCTGATTGGTTTCCTTCCTCACACTCTTTCATCTCTTGTGCTCTTTTTATTTCTTTCTGCTCTTCCTGTATACCAAAAATTATTTACACAATTTTCTCACTTCTTCCACTGTCTTCTGTGCAATTGACGCAATCTGTTCTTCCGAAATCCCTGCCTTCCACATGGAACGAATCATTTCACTCTGACCTTCTTCTCTTCCAATCCGTTCACCTTCTTCTCTTCCAATCCTGGTCGCATAATGGAGCTGCGCATACTTGTCCCGTTTATACTTCAATCTCGTCTCATACTCCAGACGTTTCTTCTCGTCCGCGCTGAGTCTTTCCAGTTCCTCATATGCTTCTCCAAAATACTCGTCCTGCTTTGCCATCTCTTTTAACTCCTTCCGGCTCTTTGCATTGAGAAATCGCATCCACCTTATGATTCCTTCTTCATTCTGATCTTCCGGTGGTAACTTCCCCAATTCCAACACATGAATCTCCATGATATCTGTATAAATCTCTCCCGTTTTTGTATCGCAAAATGTAATTTTTCGATAGTACCTGTTATCCTCCGGGAAATGTACAAAATCCAGAATACTGACATGAATGCATTTCTGAATTTTGTCATAATCATCACCTTTATGAATCTGATCTGTGACCATCTTGCTCAGATAAAACACAATCCGTTTTTTCCAGAAATCGAACTCTGCCACCTGCATCTCAAAGTCTATCTGCGTGCCATCATGCATTTCAACCCGCACATCCAGAATTCCATACTTATCATCTTCATACTCTTTTCTGAGTATGGTCGGCAACAGTCTGGTCTCCTTGATTTCTTCTGGTCTTACTCCCAACAATGCTGCAATAATTCCTTTTCGCACCTTTTCATTTCTCATCAGTTCTTTGAAACAAAAATCTACGGTCGGAAGCATGATAAACTCGTCATCTGTACGGTTCTTTTGTACTTTAGTTCCTGTTCTTTTTGACATATACTCTCCTCTCCGACAACTTCCTATAGTCTGAGAAAAGATTATCTATAGATATTTTATCATATATTAATAGTATATTCCAGTTGGAAATGCTAATCTTCAAATAACATCCTGTGCCGCACCAGGTTCCCTTCCCAGCCTATATTCACTTGTCACACGTTCATCACTTTGGAATAACACCCGATACTCTGAGCCTCCGAAATGAATGAAATTAAATAGATACCTTTTGCAGATAACAAGAATCGCCATCTGCGTGGATTCAGAATAGCATAAATATTGCAAAAAAACAATAGCTATATAAAGAATGGATGCGGTTCCGCACCCCTTCTTTATATACACTCTCGTATTCCACCACTCTATGCTAACCAGACACTTTCTCCTACCAATCCCCCGCTCTCCTTCCGCCTTCCAATAACTTCGCACATAATAAAATCCAGCTGCTGATGTCACGATAATTGATTTTATTTTCCAGATTTTCTTACGCCTAACTTAGTCTGTACAGTGCACTGTCTGAGCCGATTTATCGGCGAGTTTGCACTGTCAGACTAAAATAGGTGGCGTATGAAAATCAGAAAACAAATCATATCGTGACATCGGCAGCTGGATTAATTATGTTAAGTTATTTCATTTACTGAGTTCTCAGCTCTGCTCCCATCTTCTTCTGCAGCTTTTTCATAACCTGATTTGCTACATTTTCAATCTCCTGGGAAGTCAGTGTCTTCTCATTAGATCCGATGGTCAGTCTGATTGTCACAGATTTCTTGCCCTGTGGGATCTGCTTTCCACGGTACTCGTCTACGAAATCTGCTTTCTTAAGGAATTCGCTGGCTTTCTTCTTGCCGAGAATTGCCTCATGCATATCACTCCATACTGCATTGGAGTCAAAGAGCATGGAAATGTCATATTCGTTCTCCGGATATGCTGCAAGGTGAGTGAATTTATTGGTTCTGGAAATGAGTGGTTTCAGTTTCAGAACGTCTAACTCGAAGAGCATTACGGACAGGTTCTTGATTCCGCAGTCCATAGATGCCTTCTTAGCAAGAAGTCCCATATCACCGATCTTCTCGTCTCCACGGTAAATGTTGAGCCATACTACATTGTCAGCCCATACTGGTTTCTCTTCTTTTCTGAACTCAAATGCTGCCTGATGTGTATAACGTGGCATATACTCCAGAACACCTTTTGCTTCCTGGAAGAGTTCTTTCACATCTTTCACACTGCTTGCAAATGCTCCGGCAATATGGCGGCGCTGCTCTGGCAGTAACTCAGACTTGTCGTATGGTGAGGTATAGTTCGCATCATGGAATACCTGAGCTTCCTCAAAGATTGAGAAATCATTGAAGTAACGCTCATTCTTTGCAACTGCCTCGCAAATGTTCGGAAGCAGAGAAGCACGCAGGTAACTGAGATCCGGTGCCGGTGGTGTGGAAAGACGAAGCATTCCTTCTGTCGTCTGCATAATTGCATTCAAATATACATCATTTACCCAAGGATATGTGTAGATTTCCTGCATTCCACAACGGATTGCAAGGAACTCTTTCATATTTCTTACAAGATCCTGATCTTTCTGATTGATTGCACTGTCAAATGTTGTTGTAAATGATGTTGGCTCGAAATTGTCGTATCCATACATTCTGGCAACTTCTTCCATTACATCATCTTTAATGGAAATATCGCCTGTAGAACGCCATGTCGGAGCGATGACGTGCATGTCCTCACCATGAATCTGTACATCAAATCCAAGTTTCTCAAGCTTGCCCTGGATCTCATCATTTGTCAGATGCTTTCCAAGTCTCTTCTCAAGCCATACAAGATTTACATCAATCTCAGCTCTCTTGAGTTTCTTTACATATTTATCACAGTAACCTGTCACTTTCATTTCCGGATACAGCTCTTTGAAATACTGCATGGAAAGTGCAAGTGCCTGGTCGCATCTCTCAGGATCGATAGCTTTTTCATATCTTGAAGAAGCTTCTGTACGGTTATCATAACGAAGTGCAGTTCTTCTGATTCCTGCTGCTTCAAAGTTTGCGACCTCAAGAATGACACGCTCTGTCTTAGGCAGGATAGAATCCTTTGCTCCACCCATAACACCAGCCAGTGCAACAGGTCCCTCGGAATCTGTAATTACAAGGTCATCTGTACAAAGAGAAAGCTCTTTGTCATTCAGAAGAAGTAACTTCTCATTTTCTGCTGCATGTCTTACAACAATGTGATCAGAAATGTTATCTGCATCAAATGCATGTGTCGGGTTACCCGTTGCGAGCATTACATAGTTTGTAATATCAACCAATGCATTGATTGGGCGCATGCCGACTTTCCAGATTCTATTCTGCATCTGATATGGCGCCTCTTTTACATTTACACCAGACATTTCTACACCGATATATCTCGGGCATCTGTCTGGATCAGCGATTTCTACATTAAAATCAGACTGTACATCTGTCTCAAATGGCTTGATCTCAGCAAGTGGCAGATTGTATAATGCTGCAATCTCGCGGGCGATACCATAGTGTCCCCACAGATCCGGTCTGTTTGTCATTGATTTGTTATCAATCTCAAGAAGAACGTCGTTCAGGTCAAGGGCATCTGCCAAAGTTGCTCCTGCCGGTACTTCAAATGCGGACAGGTCAAGAATCTCTGCTTCCTGAGATGCCGGGAAGAGATCTCCCAGTCCGATCTCGTCAGATGCACAGATCATTCCGTAGGAAGCCACGCCGCGAAGTTTAGACTTCTTGATCTCAACAGGCTCTCCCTCACCATGCCAGCGGACAATCGCTCCCGGGCAGGATACAGCAACACGCATACCTTTTTCAAGATTGATACCACCGCAGACGATGTCTTTAATTTCACCGTCACCGATGTCTACTTTGCAGACGCGAAGCTTGTCTGCATTTGGATGTGGCTCGATATCCTCGATCACACCTACTACCATATGGTCAAAACGATCTGCCAGGTACTCTACGTCCTCAACCTCAACAGTATCCATAGTCAGATCATATGCAAGCTGTTTCATATCCATATCTTCAGGGATATTTACAAAATCTTTAATCCATGATAATGATAATTTCATCTTTATTCTCCTCCGCTTATCTGAACTGTCTCAGGAATCTTAAATCGCCACTGTGGAACAATCTTACGTCATCCACGCCGTAACGCATCATGACCAGTCTGTCCAGACCAATGTTTACATAGAAACCTGTGTACTCATCCGGATCCAGTCCTGCTGCACGAAGTACATTTGGATGTGGTGATCCACCCGGCATAACCTCGATCCATCCCACATGTTTACATACGCTGCAGCCTTTTCCGCCGCACACCTGACACTCCATGTCAATCTCAAATCCAGGCTCTACAAATGGGAAGAAACCGGAACGCATTCTTACCGGAACGTCTCTTCCGAACACCTTACTTAAAATGCTCTGGATCATAACTTTTCCGTCCGTGAACTTGATATCCTTATCCACGATCAGAGTCTCATACTGGAAAAATGCTCTCTCATGATGTGAATCTGTTGTCTCGTTACGATATACACGTCCCGGATATACAAAACGATACGGCGGTTTGTGTGTCTGCATGTAACGGACACTTCCTCCTGTCAAATGTGGTCTCAGGCAAAGCTTCTCATTCGTACTTCCACTGTCATGACCCTCCAGCCAGTATGTGTCCATACTCTCTCTTGCCGGATGGTTCGGAGGGAAGTTTAATTTATCAAATGCATATAACTCACTTGTGATGTCATCCTCCTGGAAAATCTCAAATCCCATAGAACGGAATGCATCATTAAGGTCATAGCACATCTGTGTGATCGGGTGAAGTCCTCCGTTCGGCGGCAGGATTCCCGGCACAGAACAGTCAAAGTCCGGTGAAACCTCAGAAGCTTTCAGCTTCAGCTCTGTTCTCTTAGAGTTGATCAGCTCTGTCACCTGATTCTTAGCCTGGTTGAGCACCTTTCCCATCTCCGGGCGAAGCGCTGCATCAAGCTTTGGCATCTCCTTCATTAACATACTTAACGCACCCTGTTTTCCAACATATGCATTCTTCACATTCTGCAGTTCATTTTCATTTGCTGCTTCAGAAATCTTAGTTTTCACTTCTGATAAAATACTGTTGATTTTATCCTTCATTCTAATTCCCCTTTCTACTACTCTTTAAGTTCAGTGTCTTTTTTTATTTTTATATTTCAGAGTCAGCTTCCAAAATGTACCATTCTGGAAGTGTAGCGTATTCGCTAAATATAATTTCAAAAACTGGCTTAAAAATAAAAAAGCACCGCCACTTGTGATTAACAAGGGACGATGTTACTCGCGGTACCACCCTATTTCAGAGTTCTTATCACTCTGCACTCTTTTATGTGTATTCGATCTGCTACACGAACATCCGACTTAACGCACTGCCACTGGCAAATGCTTTTCATCGAAAGACTCCCATACTGAAATTTCCAAAAGGTTCGCGTGAAGTGCTCTCAGCCGGTGACACTTCATCTCTGCTTCACTACATCTTCTGTACTTACATATGTTCATAGTCCAAAATCATGATAATTATTACATAATTTTACGGCTTTGTCAATGTGTGAGTTCAGACTATCTCACCATCTCACACTGCAATTACCAGATAAGAAATCAGAAGTACTTATTACAGATACTTCTGATTTCACTTTACAAATTTAAATCAACTTATTTTTTTGCATTTGCTTTAAAATTCGTTCTAAAATTTCTTCTAGCTTAAGTTTTGAACAAGCAACATTAAATCTTCTATACTGACTGTATCCTGTGCCAAATTCTGAGCCATGACTTAGAATCAATTTGCAATCATCTCTCCAAAACTTTTCCAATTCCACATCAGACATATTCAATCCACTACAATCCACCCACATTACATATGTCGAATCGCTATTTACAACTTTCAACTGCGGAAAATGCGTTTCAAAATATTCTTTAAAAATCCTCTTATTTTCCTGTATATAATACTTTACGGCTTCCAGCCATTCAATGCTCTTTGTATAGGCTGCAATAGTGACTCCCTCAACAAAAGCATGGGCAAATGGATATTTCAAATTTTCCATTATTGCTGAAATTTTATCTCTCATTTTTTTATCTTTAATTATCAACGAAGCACCACTTAGCATCGGAACATTAAAGCTTTTACCTGGAGAAATTACTGTAGCTGCCATAACACCAACTTCCTCTGCAATACTTGCTGCCACAGTATGCTGTGCCTGATTGAATATAAATTCATAATGCACTTCATCTGAGATAAGAGTCATCCCATGTTTTTTACAGAATAAACTAATATCTTTTAATTCATCCGTTGTCCAAACTGTTCCTGTTGGATTTTGTGGATTACATAACAATAATATTTTTGTCTTTTCAGAAACTTTTTCTTCCATTAACTCTAAACTAATGGTAAATCTACCCTCTTTTTCTATTAATGGACATTCCAATACTTTTCTTCCACATCCGGTAATAGTGCTAAAAAAGTTACCATAAACAGGTGTTAACAGCATAACTTCATCACATACTTCTGACGCAGCTTGAATATATGTACTTATGCCAATCATTGTATCTGCACAAAATAGTATTTCACTTGCATCCACCTTATAAGAATGTCTATTTTCAAGCCATTCTGAAATAACTTTAAAATACTTCGGTGTTAATGTCTCATATCCGAAAATCCCCGCCTCTACTCGCTCCTGCATCTGTCTCTGAATTGCTGGCGATGACTTAAATTCCATATCTGCGACCCACATAGGATAAATATCTTTGTCAATATCTGGTGTCTTTAAGTCTTTCCATTTATAGGAATTCATATAACGTCTTTCAATAATTTTATCAAAATCCGTATCATAAATGTCATCTACTTTTGCCTGTATAAACGATTTTGCACGCTCTGTCTGAGGATTTGTAAAAAATATATCAGGAGTAGCTTGTTCAACAATATTACCATTTTCCATAAATACAATTTCATCTGCAACTTCCCTTGCAAATCGCATTTCATGAGTAACAATCAACATTGTTGTATGCTGTTTTGCCAAATCTTTAATTACATCTAAAACTTCATTTACCAATTCTGGATCCAAAGCAGATGTTGGCTCGTCCAAAAGGATTACATCTGCATTCACAGCCATTGCTCTAGCAATTCCAACTCTTTGCTTCTCTCCGCCTGACAAAGTTTCAGGATACGCATTTTTCTTATGTGACATTCCTACTTTTGCAAGGAGTTCATCTGCTATTTGTAATGCTTCTCCCTTGTTCATTTTTCTTACAGTTATCAACGGCTCAATAACATTTTCAACAGCCGTTTTATTTCTGTATAAGTTTGAATTTTGAAATACCATTGCCATATGCATGCGAAGAGTCTGAATATCGCTTTTACTCATTTTAGTAAAATCAATCTCTTTATCTCCCAATACAATAGACCCTTTATCAGCCCGTTCCAAAACATTCAGACATCTAAGGAGTGTTGATTTTCCTGTTCCAGAAGGTCCTATGATAGCAAACACTTTTCCTTTTTCAATTTTTAAATCTATACCTTTCAATACAGATTTATCACCAAATGTTTTCCATAGATTTTTAATTTCTATCATTTCTATCTCCTGACTACTTCTGATATGCTACACCAATTTTTCTTTCAACAATTCTCTGAATCTTTCCTAATATCAAAGCTAATATCCAATAAAATGCCGCTGCTATGATATAAGTTTCAAAAGTTTTATAAGAAACCGCTGCTGAAAGTTGCGCCTCACCCATTACATCTTGAATACCAATTGTCATACCAAGTGATGACATTTTTATAATATCAATTGCTGAGTTTACAATTGGTGGAATTGCTGCAACCGCTGCTTGCGGCAACACAACTCTCGTCATTGTCTGTGTATGCGTCATTCCAAATCCAAGGCAAGCTTCATATTGCCCTTTATCAACGCTTTCAATAGCACCTCTGATTGTTTCAGCCATATATGCAGCACTATTCATTGCTAAACATATAATTAGAGCTAATATTTTAGGACATCTGACCATAATATCCATTACCATGGGTAATCCATAAAAAAACAAAAACAACTGAATTAATAATGGGGTACCTCTAAAATATGAGATGTATACCTTAGCAATGGGGTCTAAGATTGCAACATGATAATGTTGAATTATTGCCAAAATTACGCCCATAACAATACTTATAGCAAATGCTAATATAGATACAAATATCGTAATTTTCATTCCATTAATTAATAATGGAACAAGTTTCACCACATATGGCATTACTTCTTGAGTTAAATATTCCATAATTTATTTGCTTTCTACAGAAACGTCTGCACCAATCCATTTTTCAGAAATAGCTTTTAATGTTCCATCTTCTTTAATCTCTTTAATAAATGCATTTAACCCATCTAACAATTCTGTATTATCTTTCTTAACAGCAAGTGCTCCACAAGAACTTTCAAATGCTGGAGTTACAACTTTACATTTCACTCCGCTCTTTTCAATTGCCATGTAAGCCTGTATATCCTGTGCTAACATACCATCTATTCTTCCCATTTCAACATCTTTTAACATGTTTTCAAGTGTTGCAGACTGATAGATTTCAAACTTCACTTCACCATTTGGGTACATAGCTTCAATGTCCTGCTGCATTTCATTTCCAGCTCCCACGCCAATAGTTTTTCCAGCCAGATCATCTGCGCTCTTGATATCTGTATTGTCATTGCTAACAACAATAACTGAACCATAGTATGTTTCTGGCTCTGTAAAAGCATACTTCTCTTCACGTTCTGGTGTTGGTGTAAGCTGAGCAGCTACCACATCTGCTTTTCCAGAATCAAGTAATCCAAGAAGACCAGAAAAATCAGCTCGTTCCCATTTTACTTTGATGCCTGTTCTTTCTTCAAATTCTTTCCACATATCAACATCATATCCCTGAAGTTCATTATCCTTGTCAAAACAGAATGGTTCATATCCTGAAGAAATTGCCACTACGATTGAATCCATATCAAGACCATACTTTTTATCAGTTGCTTCCCCACTATTTCCTTTAGTTGTCTCTTCCGTTTTAGTTTCTTCTTTTTTCGCTCCTTCTTTGCTACCGCATGCTGCCATAGATAAAACAAGCGCTCCACACAACAAAATACTGATTAATCTTTTTTTCATTCTTCTTCCTCCAAATCATTGTTTTTGTTTACCCTATAAAATAGTGTACTATGCTTATATATTGCACTTTAAATCCAATGTTGTCCAATTGATATTTTGCATATTGCTTCTATCTATATCGTTTCTATCTATATCCATTTTATCTATACTAGTTCTAATTGGCTAACACTATAGTTTTTTATGATGCATTAATAATCTATGTGTCCATTGCGTTTACCCAATATATGTTGTTTTTCAGTCCGATTTCTCAATACGCAAACATTATCCATATCAGAATGTTATGATTTCAATGCAAAATTACTATCTTACATCTTATTTTTACTGTTCTATGATGATGCTGGTAAAAAAATATATGATTCGAAAGAGAGAGGTACAATATGGACGACAACAAAATGTGTCTTGAGAAACAACTGTTATCTCAGGAATTACTTGAAAAAATGAATGCCTACTGGCGTACTGCCAACTATCTGTCAGCGGTCAGCTCAATCTTCTGGACAATCCGCCCCGAAAAAATTATAATCAAATATAGAAAGCAATGAAAAATCTCTCGAAAGGAGCCGATACCCATGAAAAAATCTGCTGACAAACTGGCAATTGCATATGTAATTATATTATCCCTGATTCCGGTACTTGTTCTTCCGAATCTTACTTTCCAGAACCATGTACTTGATGCAATTCCATATGATGCCTCCGGCTTTGCTACTCTGCGGGGATTTTTCCTGTCAAACCTGCCTGCTATTATTTACATTCTGGCACTTTATATTCTTGGGATCCTAAATATCTGGAAATCTTTTTTCTCCTATGAAGAAGACGATTCCACCGCACTTATAAACCGCATGCTTATACATAAATACGGTCTTGTCGCATTTTTCCTGTTCAGTTTTATCACACTGTTCATTATGTACTTTTTCGCTGGTGCTGCACTGACTTTTATGACCGGCGGTCTGATTATACCGCTTATGCTCCCGGTCATGAGTGTTATGATATTTTTCACCGTCATTGCATTCTGGCTCACAATCCTTCCGGGCTCTTTTTACGCCCTGCAGGTAATCCGCATGACTTATAAAGCTGGAAAAATCAGCCTCGGAACTGCTATCCTGCATGGTATCCTGCAGTTCTTCTTCCTGGCAGATGTCTTAAGCGCCATGTACCTTGCAGCCGTAAAATGGAAACGTGCAAAGAAAAGCTCCATCGCAGTCGGAATTATATATATTGTCTGTGCAATTGGAGTCATTGTACTGGCAGCAGCAACCATTAAAGAATTTCAGGGGCTATAAGCTTCTAAGCCTGCCCCCTCATTTTATTTCTGCTAAAGCACCAACTATGCTTCCTTATTCTGTTAATCCTATTCCAAATGTCATGGTTCCTGTATAATTTACACCCGGTTCAATATTCATTCTTGGATCAAGTACTGGTTTTGCCGTATAAGTTACAGTTCCATTCCCTGTAAAGGAAGCTAACTCTGTTCCTGTTGCAGTATCATTACCAGTTGTTTCAATTGTGTTACCATCTGCTGCAATCAACTGATAACGAATAGTACCCGTATAAGTTGGCTTGGACGTCTTTGCCTGTAATACAAGCTGATTTCGATAATAATCAGTACCTGCGATTGTTACCGTTACTTTCTTCCCGTCCAGATCCGCGACATCTTTTGCTTCAATATTAAGGGCAGTTCCCTCCTTTGAAAGTGCCAGCGCTGAAGGTATAGATACCGTATATGTCGGTTCATTTTTCTGAACATAAGAAAATTCTGTTGACGCAGATGTTGTATTCTCTTCTGCATGAACCGGAAGCGCGAATGCAGATACGGTAAGCACCGCTGCAATCACTGCTGTTGAAAGCATTTTCATATTCTTTACAGATTTCATATTTAGTCCTCCCTCGTATAATTGATGGATAATCATTTATTTGATATCAGTTAAACCTACGCCATAGTCCATCCAGCCAGTATAATGAACGCCTTTCTGGATTGCCAGATTGTCCCCTTCTTTTCCTTCACGGTCCGGATAATCCTGCGCACATGGGTATATTTCATAATTTGCTGTACCATCCTCTGTAAAAGCAACCAGTTCCATACCTTTAATCTGCTTCTCCAATGCCCCCAGTTTAAAGTCTCCGCTTGTTCCTTTAATATTCAAAGTCATCATATATGGTTTTGCACCATTCATCTTATCTCCGACAAGATATAACCTTCCATAAGTTCCATTTCCTTTTTGCAGCGTTACTGTAATTTTCTTACCTTCCGGAATATTTTTTACATCGCTGGCCGTAATCGGTACCAATGTGTGTTCTTTTGCATTCAATGTTACCGTTTCTGGTACAGTGACTGTATAAACTGGATCATTTGCTACATAAAGGGAAAAATCAGTGTGTGCACTACCTGTGTTTGCTGCAAATGTCGGCGTTACCATCATCATTCCTGCCATAACACTTGTCATAACTGCTGCTGCGATTCTTTTCTTCATTTTCGTTATCCTCCTGAATAAAAATATTAATAAATATCTATATTTACAGCCACACTTCGAGCATATGCCCTTTGGGGGCCGTTAGTTTACAACATGTAAATCTGCTTTCACACTCGCTCCATTTAAGCGTGTATTTTTTCCATCCATAGAATATGTAGAAATGTTCATATATATTGTATAATCTCCTTCATCCAGCGCCTTATCGACCTGAAATTCACTGATTGCCTTTCCCGGTTCAATATAGTCAGACTCATAAATCGGAGTCTCATCATCTCCAATTGTAATGCTGTATTTAAAATAGCAGTCATTGTCCTTCGGATTTGCCAGGGTAATCTTCCACGTCTTATCTCCTGCCCCGACACTGAGTTCTCCGTATCCCGGCATTTTAATACCTGAATCCTGCTGTCCAGATAAATTATCTAAATCTTTGTCCCAGTCTGATGCATTCTGATCTACCACAACCCCATTGGAATTGTTTACAGATTTCTGCTGTCCCAGCTTATATGCAAATACAACTCCAAGCGCTGCGACAAGAATCACCACCACAGCGAATATCCATATTTTCTTATTTCTTTTTTTCTCTACTTTCATGCACCTAATCTCCATTCTTTTCTGTCTTCTGGCTTTTACGGATTATGACTCCCATGGTTCCCAATACCGCACTCACTGCAAGCATTATCTCGTAATCCAATATTTTACCTCCGGTGGTATCACCTGTCTTTGCCACAGAATTGTCCACCTTCCCGTTGTCAGCCCGGTTGGCAGTCTGATTATTTTCCTGTCTGTTATTCTGGTTGTCATCCGGTACATAAAGCTGAATATTCGTCCGAGTTTCCGCATAGGTGTTCTGATGCATAAAACCAGCCAGTACCGCAAAGCTTATAATGAAAATGTATTTTTGTACTCTCCGCCGTATTTTCATCGTAGTTTCCTCCTCGTTTCTTACTCTTCAACGATTCATTTATCAACCCTCTTCTGCCTTGATGCACTTATTGTAGCAACCTCTGTTTTTGGATTGCGACATATTCATGTAATTCTTTCGTAAAACTTTTTTAAGTTCACGTTAATCACAATCCATTATTAAAAAATAAGTTAATTTCCAATAAAAAAAGACAGTGAACCGCCTAAAAACAATCCACTGTCTTCATAATCTTCAAGAGCACTAACTATGATATTACATTTTTTCAACTAATATTTTTTCACTTTATTGCTCAAATACCCTCAGCGTCTATAAGCTTCCTGGCCTGCTCCTCATTCTTCGCCTCCACAAAAACATCGACACCGTAAAGTCCGAACCCTGCTGTACTATACACAGAAACACCATCTCCTGATTCCTGAGAAAATGCAGCAATTCCGTTCTCTTTTAACAACTCTATCATTCTTTCCGCCTCTATAATGTCATGCACATTACAAAGTTTCACACAATCGTCTCCAGACGCTGAATCCTTTTCCTTATGTTTGAAAAAAGCTCCCATCTTACACTCCTCCGTTTCTTATACTTTTGACATTTCCGCATTTTTTATATGATCATTTTACCACGTTTCCGCATTTTTTATATGATCATTTTACCATGTTTCCGCGTTTTTCAGGTAATCCGTTTTGTCTGCCTCTGTTATCTCTCGCAGTACCTTACACGGATTACCCACTGCTATAACATTTTCTGGTATGTCCTTTGGCACAACACTTCCGGCTCCGATAATTGTATTATCACCAATCGTAACTCCTGCCAGTATCTTTACATCTCCGCCAAGCCACACATTTTTCCCAATGCGAACTGGTTTTCCAGAACAGCCGCCTTTGATTCGCTCTTCTGCGTCTATTGCATGATTCACTGGATAAATGCCGATATTCGGACCCAGCAATGTATTTGCTCCAATCACAACTTCAGCACAGTCAAGAATAACACAGCCAAAGTTAATATACACATTGTCTTCGATAACAATATTCTTTCCAAACTCGCACCGGAAATCCGGCTCAATCCAGACGTTCTTTCCCACTTTTCCTAAAAGCTGTGCCAGAATTTCATTTCTTTTCTCAACTTCTTCGTCCTCAGTTTTGTTGTATGCCCGGAACAACTTTTTCGCTACGATTCTTCGCTGAAACAAATCATCAACAAAATCATTGTACATTTGTCCTGCCTGTAATTTTTCCCATTCTGTCATTTGTGATGTCTCTCCTAAATCCAACATATATAAAATACAGTTTCTGTCCGGATAAGTATACGGAACCGGTAATTCCTCTGTTTTAATCTTCCGAAATCCTGCTTTCTCATAGAACCGATGTGATGTATGCGCAACCGACGGTGTGTCTAATATAATATGCTTTACCTCTGCCTCTTTTGCAAATTCAAGCAGCTTCATGTATAAAGCAAGCCCGACTTTCTGTGACCGGTACTCTTTCTTCACGAAGAATTTCTTCATGATTGCACAGTGGTCAGCTTTTATCATCAGTCCAAGAGTTCCGATTACATTTCCCTGATCTAGCGCAATCCAGAATTCGCCTCCATTTTTCTGATAGGAGTCATGGATTGTAAGCAGATCCGGCTGCTCCTCAAGAGACAGATTAATCTTCGACTCATTATTCTGAATATCTAAAATTAACGAAATAATCTCATCATCATATTTTCCACTGTATGTTTCGATCTGCATTACAAATTCCTTCTGGCAATAATTTACCCTCTGTATACAAAAATGGGACGGTAGAACCGTCCCGCTGTTAAATTCACACTTTGAGTGACAAAACACTCTCTTTTAACTGTCTCACTTACGGGCTGAGATACGCCCACTCATAGCTGACTCCATTAAAGATTTTCAGCGTCTATAAGCTTTTTCGCCTGCTCCTCATTCTTCGCCTCCACAAAAACATCAACTCCATAAAGTCCGAATCCCACTGTACCATACACAGAAACACCATCTCCTGATTCCTGAGAAAATGCAGCGATTTCATTCTCTTTTAGCAGCTCTATGATTCTTTCCGCCTCTATGATATCATGCACATTGCAAAACTTCACACAACCGTCCTCAGACGCTGAATTCTTTTCCTTATGTTTGAAAAAAGCTCCCATCCTACACTCCTCCATTTCTTTTCTTTTGACATTTCCGCAGTTTTATATAATCATTTTACCACATTTCCACACTTTTTATATCTTCATTCTTTATTAGTTTACTCACCAGTAATATACTTATATTGAATTTTTTATACTATCATGTTATACTACAATTGCTGCCACCATCCAAGCGAAAGGAGGTGAAGTCTTATGCACGAAACTCTCATCACATTTTTTGTTTCTGTTATGGCAAGTATTGTTAGCTACTTTATTTGCAAATGGCTGGACGGAAACGACAGGCAGTAACAGCCTGAAAGGTATAAGCCACCTTACATAAACGGAATAAAAACTCCCGGAAGTCTCGACCACTTCCGGGAGTTTTGTTTTGCTCATGCATGAAATTCATCACATTTCTTAGCTGTTATTATCATATGCTTTATTTTCATAAAAGTCAACCTATAAGTATATATTTTCCATTAATTTTTCTCTATCCCCACATCACGCCTGCAGTTTTTCCCATTCTGTCATACTCGCTTTTCCACTGTATGTTTCAATCTGCATTACAAATCCCTCCCGTCTGTTACTTATTATACTATTTACATTTTTCTTCCAGTAATAAAAAATCATTACATCTTTTTGACAAACTTGTAGATTTTCATTTTTAACCTATACAAACAATTAATTCACTCTTGATTCCATTCAGTTCAATCACGTTGTCCGCCTCCGGCGCATCAAACCGATCCACCTGCTGCCCGGCTTTTTCATAAGAAATGCTTGTTCCAATGCCCTTTGCAACTGCCTGGAAAATCGCCTCTTTTGGAACATGTATTTTTGATGTCGCAGACACTTGATTAATTGCGATCTCGCCGTTCAATGAATCGCACAAAATCTCCATGTCAAGATTACAATCAACCTCCACCGAACCGACAACATTTTCCAAAATCAAATTTGTTGTCTTCACACCAAATTCCATATTTTCACATTCTATGGAACGGATTTCTACCGTTTCCGCATGAGCTTCACACTCAATCTTATCTATATACTGCACCGGAATCTGCACGAAAATATCAATTTCACTCTTCGCCATTGCTTCCGTGGCACCATTCTTTCGTTTTACATCTATATCAATTCGTTTCCGGATATCATCAATCTTAACCTTGAAATCATTCTGAAGAGTTGAAAATGTATTGGACCCCAGTCGGACCCGGATTTTCTCGCCCTCATATCCCGCCAGTATAAGCCGCTTCGCCCCTTCCAGCTTCATATCATAATGCTTCGATTCATCAATATCATACTCCGTAATACTCTCATACAAGTACTCCGTCTCCACTACCTTTTTTGAACCTCTTTCATTTGAAAGTAGATCGTCTATGGAAATGTCAAACAGTGCTGAAATCGCCATTATATTTTCAATATCTGGGATCCCCGCACCCGTTTCCCATTTTGTAACCGCCTGTCTCGATACACCAAGCTTCTCCGCCAACTGCTCCTGCGACATACCAGCCTGCTTGCGAAGCATCTTCACATTTTCTGCAAAAGTCATATCCATAATCTCCTTGTCTTTTCTTACCCGTTCGAGAGTCTTATCACAGAACTTAAGGTTGCTTCACAGACATATTTCTTATCCGAAACTATTTGTCTGGACAGCCTGCACTCTCTAAACATCTCCTAACAACTTACAGTATAGAAAACTGCACTTTACATCACAAGCACACAAAGATGTCATCAAAACATTTTCCTGCTACTTTGCGTAGCATCTCCCTTATTTCCCTATTTTATCATACCCACCTCGCGGTCGCCAAGGTCTTGAGCAAGCTCTGACTTTGGCTCGTCAATAGCGCAGCAAAATCTTCCCCTTTCACTCACACTTTCCCCTTCACACAAACTTTAAACTTCCACTTACATAAAAATACAGCTACCGTTGGCAATCCGCTCTGCCAGACTCACCCTCCCTCGCCTCTCGATACGATATAACTTCCACATATAGAAAAAGTACAGTTCACTGCTTCTCAGATGATTGATGCAATTTCCAGTATTTTGCGAGCATCATTAAATCTGGAGGTGCACTGTCTGAGCCGTTCCTCAGGCGAGTTTGCACATACAGATTTTAATAGATAGCGCAGCAAAATCTGCGAAATTCATCACATCTGAAAGCAGTAAACTGTACTTATTGTATTGTGTGAAATTATATCCTCGTATTCTTCTCCCTTGACACCTTCAACCGGTTCATGGCTCTTGCCAGGGATGCTTTCGTGTGATAGTATTCCTGGATACTCTGCTTCTGACGAAGTTTTTCTTCCATGACTTCACGCCGTTCTTCTGCTCTTCTGGCGTCAATTTCTTCCGGTTTTTCAGCGGTCTGTACCAGCATGGTAACACGGTTGTTAACAACCTCAAGGAATCCGGTTCCAACGGCAAGTGTCTCCCACGTTCCGTCTTCCAGCTGCATCTTCGCTTCACCGACTTCGATTGCTATGACCATATTCTCATGATCTGCAAGAATTCCCATCTGACCGCCGTCGGCTGCAGGTACGATCACCTTCTGGCATCGTCCGTTATACGCCACGCGGTCACTGGCTATGACTTTCAACCAAAATGTTTTCATAGTTTACGCACCTCTTACTCTCCGTCTTTCAGTGTCTTTGCTTTCTCGATAACTTCGTCAATCGTTCCGACATTGAAGAAGGCGGCCTCCGGATATTCATCCATTTCTCCGTCGATGATCATTTTGAATCCACGGATTGTCTCTTTCAGTGGTACATATTTTCCAGGAATTCCTGTAAATGTCTCAGCTACGAAGAATGGCTGTGACAGGAATTTCTGAATCTTTCTTGCTCTCATAACCGTTGCTTTATCTTCATCGGACAGCTCTTCCATACCAAGAATGGCGATGATGTCCTGAAGTTCTTTATACTTCTGAAGAATCTCTGTTACCTGGTTGGCTACTTTATAATGCTCTTCACCTACGATGTCTGCCTCCAGGATACGTGAGTTAGACTCCAGCGGATCTACAGCCGGGTAAATTCCCTGCTCAACGACCTTACGTGAAAGTACGGTTGTTGCATCCAGATGTGCAAATGTTGTTGCCGGTGCAGGGTCTGTTAAGTCGTCGGCCGGTACATAGACTGCCTGAACGGACGTGACAGAACCATTCTTTGTAGAAGCAATACGCTCCTGTAATTCACCCATTTCTGTTGCCAGTGTCGGCTGATAACCTACGGCTGATGGCATACGTCCAAGCAGGGCGGAAACTTCAGATCCAGCCTGTGTGAATCGGAAAATGTTATCAATAAAGAGCAGCACGTTCTGATGTTCTTTGTCACGGAAATACTCAGCCATTGTAAGTCCTGTCTCAGCGACACGCATACGAGCTCCAGGCGGCTCGTTCATCTGACCAAATACCAAAGCGGTCTTCTCCAGTACGCCAGACGCTTTCATCTCTGTCCAGAGGTCATTTCCTTCACGGGAACGCTCTCCGACACCTGTAAAGATAGAATATCCACCATGCTCTGTTGCTACATTTCGGATCAGCTCCTGGATCAGTACTGTCTTACCAACTCCGGCTCCTCCGAACAGACCAATCTTACCACCTTTTGCATATGGTGCAAGAAGGTCGATGACCTTGATACCTGTCTCAAGGATCTCGACAGCAGGACTCTGCTCTTCAAATGTAGGCGCCTGTCTGTGGATTTCCCAGCGCTCTGCATCTTTCTCTATTTCTTTTCCATCATCAATGGTCTGACCAAGCACATTGAACAGACGTCCAAGTGTCTGATCTCCAACTGGAACTTTGATACCGCTTCCAGTTGCACGGACTTCCATATCTTTGTGAAGTCCTTCACTTGCAGCCAGCATCAGACAACGTACTTCGCTGTTTCCCAGATGCTGTGCAACTTCCATAATACAAGTCTTGTCTCCGTTATCTACCTCAAGGGCATCTTTGATATTCGGAAGCTCTCCGTCTTCAAATAAAACATCGACAACAGGACCCATGACCTGTACAATTCGTCCTTTATTCATATCTGTTCTCACTTCCTTTTCCGTTTCTGTGCCTTCGCACCTGCGCATACCTCTGTGATCTCCTGCGTAATGGCTGCCTGTCTTGCCCGGTTATAAGCAATAGACAAATCTTTGATAATTGCCTCAGCACTGTCTGTCGCTGATTTCATAGCCGTCATTCTGGCATTATGCTCACTTGCATACGCCTCGACCAAACAACCGTAGATCATTCCGGTTACATAATTCGGTACGATATTGTCCATGACGCTCTCGACAGACGGATATAGCTGAATCGCCTCACGCCTTAAGTTTGCCGGAATGCTGTCCTCTCCGAATGCACTTCTCTCAAGCGGAAGCAGCTTTACAGTCTCCACCTCAGATACCATAGAATTCTCCATTCGCGTATAGACAACATACACTTCGTCCAGCTCGCCATTATTAAACTGTTCCATCAATGTCTCAGAAATAATTCTGGCTCTGCTCAGGTTCGGTTTCTGCACAGTATATTGGAAATTTTGTTCAATCTCATGTCCCTGACTTACAAAATAATGTCTTCCAAGCTCACCTACGACAAACAATTTGTGATGTCCCGGCATTTTCATAATTTCCTCTTCTGCTTTTTCTACATTGTGATTGTAAGCTCCTGCCAGTCCTTTATCACCGGTAATAACTACAGATCCGATTTTCCGTTCTTCTTTCGGAATTTCTTCCCTACTGTCAAAATACTGGTTGCTCACTTCCGGCATATGACGCAGGATTCTGGCAATCTCAGCCTGCAATTTATAAAAATACGGCTCTGCATCTGCCAGTTTCTTTCTGGCCTGACGCATTTTTGTAGAAGAGATCAGGTACATGGCGTTGGTGATTTTCATCGTATCTTTTACACTGTTAATTCGTGTCTGTATTTCTCTGATATTTGCCATACATTAACACCTGCTCTTTTTGAATTCCTCTGCAATCTCCACGATCTTCTGGGACAACTCTTTAGACAGATCCTTTGTCTCCTCGATTTCTCTTGCGATTTCCGGATGTGCACTTGCAAAGTAACTTAACATATCCATCTGGAATCCTTTTACTTTTGCAGTTGGAATTCCAAGCATGACTTTATGTCTTGCAGCACAAAGTGTAATAACTTTATCTGCCAGTGACATTGGTTTTCCAAGCGGCTGCTTCAGAAGCTCCATCAGTCCGCCGCCATATTCCAGCTGTTCCTTCGTTGCATCATCAAGGTCTGAACTGAACTGTGTGAAAACTTCCATCTCACGATACTGGGCCAGATCGATACGAAGACTTCCTGCTGCCTTCTTCATAGCCTTTGTCTGTGCATCTCCACCTACACGAGATACAGACAATCCTACGTTGACCGCCGGACGCATTCCTGAGAAGAACAAACTGCTTTCCAGGAAAATCTGTCCATCTGTAATGGAAATAACGTTTGTAGGAATGTATGCAGATACATCTCCGGCCTGTGTCTCGATGATTGGGAGAGCCGTGATAGATCCACCGCCTTTTTCCTCACTCAGACGGCTGGAACGCTCCAGAAGTCTTGAATGCAGATAGAATACATCTCCAGGATAAGCCTCACGTCCAGGAGATCTTCCAAGTAACAGTGACAATGCACGGTACGCAACTGCATGTTTGGAAAGATCATCATAAACGATCAGTACATCTTTTCCTTTGTACATAAAATACTCTGCCAGTGCAGTTCCCGCATAAGGAGCAATGTACTGAAGCGGCGCACAGTCGCTTGCTGTTGATGCTAATACGATGGTGTGATCCATAGCTCCTGATGTCTTAAATGTATTTACAACTTTTGAAATCGTTGATGCCTTCTGACCGATGGCAACATAGATACAGATCACTCCGTTTCCATTCTGGTTCAAGATCGTATCTGTTGCGATAGATGTCTTACCAGTCTGTCTGTCACCGATGATCAGCTCTCTCTGTCCACGTCCGATCGGGAACATGGAATCGATAGAAAGGATTCCTGTCTCCATAGGAACGCTGACGGATTTTCTGTCAATGATTCCAGGTGCTTCATTTTCAATCGGGCGATAATCATCTGCCTCAATCTCTCCGGCACCGTCGATTGGTGCACCAAGGGCATTGATAACTCTTCCGATAAATTTATCTCCTACCGGGATTCCGGCTTTTTTCTTTGTACGTGCAACCTTTGTTCCTTCTTTGATTCCTGTATCTGATCCAAATAAGATACATCCGATCTCGTCTTTCTGGATATCCTGTACCATACCCTTCAGACCATTTTCGAAGGTAACGATCTCGCCGTACATTGCATGATCGATTCCGTAAATGGTAGCGATTCCGTCTCCGACTGTTACAACAGTTCCGACTTCGCTGTCTTTACTGATCTCATCAAAATTCTCTATTTCACTTTTCAGAATTGAAATAATTTCATCTGAATTGATTGAACTCACTTACGTTCACCTCCAGGTCAATTTTTGTTCTAACCGGTTCATTCTTCCACGAATGCTCCAGTCATATTCATCACTGCCCGCTCTCAGAATAAATCCTCCAAGCAGTGACGGGTCTTTTTCGACCTCCAGATTTACCTTCGATTTATGATATTTATCCATAATAAATGTTTTCATCTTCTCAGCCTGCTCTTCGTCTGGCTCGTCTACACATATTAAAGTCGCAGTCATAACTTGCTGCTGCTCCTCACAATATTTATCATAGCTTTCGAAAATGTCCCAAAGCATGCCCATTCTCTGGTTCTCGCATGTTACCTTCAGGAAATTACAAATAGACTTTGGAAATATCTGTTCGATAACACTGTATTTGTTCTTTGCCGTAATTACCGGATTTAACAGTACTTCATATACTTCCGGTACCTGACAGAAGATTTCTTTTGTTTTCTCAATATCTGCTTTCGGAATTCCCAGTTCGTACAGAACTCTTGCATAGCGCTTCGCTGCCGGCTGAACGAACTTTACTGTATTACTCGTCTTTGCCGTCATGAGCGTCACCTACGCTTTCCAAAAACTGATCATAAATCGCCTGATTTCCTTGTTTTCTTGTCTCTTCATCTACAATCTTTCTGGCTGCCTGCATTGCAAGTCCTGCAATCTGTGTCTCAACGCCATCCAGTGCCTGCTTTCGCTCAGTCTCGATGGTCTTTCTGGCACGTTCGATCGTGGCATCTGCTCTTCTGTCCGCATCTGCAAGAATCTCATCTGACTGTCTCTTAGCCTCTACACGGGCATTTTCAACGATTTTAACCGACTCCTCTTTTGCACCGGAAAGAGCTGACTCATACTCTTTTTTCAGAGTCTCTGCCTCTTCCTGTCTGTCACTTGCATTTTTCAGTCCGTCGGCAATCATCTGCTCACGCTTTTCCATGATTCCCATAACTGGTTTGAACAGGAATTTTTTCAGTAATAGATAAAAGACTACAAGGTTTATTATGGTCCAGAGAAGGCTCAAATCTACTTTTATCACCTTTTCCCACCTGCCTTTCTTCTTTTCTCCTGCTTCTTTACGAACTGCTAATTATTTCAGCATCAGGATAATCAGAAGACCGATGATAAATCCATAAATAGCTGTTGCCTCTGCAAGGGCACAACCAAGAATCAGGTTCTTGCTGATCTTTGACTCAGCCTCTGGCTGTCTTGCGATAGCGTCTACTGCCTTGCTTGTTGCAAGACCAATACCAATACCTGCTCCTAAACCTGTTAAAACTGCGATACCTGCTCCAATTGCTACTAACATAATCTTAATCTCCTTTTCTTCTTGTCTAAAAATGTTTTCTTAAATCCCTTTTAAGTCTGTTCGTCTTATCTTCCGGCTTTACTCCTGCTCCTCATTCATGAACAGCGCCGTCAGGAATACAAATACATAAGCCTGTAAGAATCCATCAAATATATCAAAATAAAAACTAAACGGGATTGGTATAATCGCCGGAGCTACTATTTTTAAAAGCTCCATGATTACAAATGCTCCCAGTACATTACCGAACAGTCGCATGCACAAGGACAATGGGCGGATTACAATCTCCAGTACCATGATCGGTGCGACGAACGGAACCGGCTTTGCAAAATGTTTGACCCAGTGTTTTAATCCGTTTTTATGTATTCCGGAATACTCGATCAGACACATACTCATAACAGCCAGCGCTATTGTGACATTCAGATCCTTTGTCGGCGGTTTAAACCCAAACAATCCAATGATATTGGCAATTCCGATATAGATCAGCACCGTGATAAGATATGGGATATATCTTCGGTTTTCTTTGCCCATAACATCTTCAAAGAAGTCCACTCCTTTTCCGATTGCGGATTCCAATAAAAGCTGAGCTTTCCCCGGATTCTCTACACTGAGATTCCTTACGAATATGACACACAGCAGTACCACTACAGCCATAATGATCCATGTAACCGCCACGGACTCACTAATCTTAATTCCCCCGAATAACGGAATGGTAAATGCTGTATCACAATTCAGCTCTTCCAACAGACTCTCTGTTAATTTCTCCGTATGACTCCCTCCCTTTCTTCTTCAAATTTCATGATTACTTTACTCTTCTGTTTTTTAAATGTCAATCATTTCTTTTATTCTTAACAATTATTTTATTTTACAATTTTTAAGCATATTCTCTTATTTGAGTTTTTTCATTTGTCCAAAATTTAGTCACTTTCCTTCCGTTTTTATATACCTTCTCCTTAATATGTCGAAAATTCGCACAAATTATTTGTGTTTTTCATAAAAATTTTAGTCGTTATGCATATTCCTTTCGGCAATATGCTATAGATATGGCCGCTATACACCATTGAGTTTGACTTTTTTTGCCAAAACCTGTAAACTAAGGCAAGGCAAGAATCTCCCGGATTTGGGAAGTTTGCAAATAAAGAAATACAACAAATAAGGAGATCATATATGCGACTTAGAAATATACCCCGCGCCGAAGGTGTGTTAAAAGAGTGCAGTCAGGTTATCGAGACTCCGGAAGAATTCCGTGGTCACTGGGCATCTGATGTATTCCAGAATGACTACCCGGTCCACATGGAAATCGGCATGGGAAAAGGCCGTTTTCTCATGGCACTGGCTCAGAAAAATCCACAGATCAACTACATCGGAATCGAGCGCTACACAAGCGTCCTTCTCCGTGCTGTGGAAAAGTTAAACATATATATAGAAGAAAACGAAAGCACTCTGCCAAACATTCGCTTCATTTGTATGGACGCGCAGGACATAGCAAATGTGTTTGCTGAAAATGAAGTTGACCGGATCTATCTGAACTTCTCCGACCCATGGCCGAAAGCCCGCCATGCAAGAAGGCGCCTCACGTCACCGGATTTTTTTGCACGTTACGACAAGGTGCTTGTCCAGGACGGACAGGTAGAATTCAAGACAGATAACCGTGATCTTTTTGATTTTTCCGTTGAGTCTTTAGGGGAATCCGAAACATGGGGCATTTCCGAATGTACTTATGACCTGCACCATGATGAAATTATGAACGTTGGAAATATTATGACAGAATATGAAGAGAAATTTTCATCCATGAATCACCCGATTTGCAAGCTCATTGCTAAAAGAAGATGTCTGCTGTGACTTTCTTAGCGCTACAGCGCATATATTATTAATGAGAAAGCCTTCGGAGTCTGTTCGCAATGAGCCGAAATTGTCATAACAAAAAAAACTTCCGACAAAAGTTTTTTGAATACACTTATCGAAATCGGTGTCTGCACAGGTGGATCAATTGTTTCAGAAAATCCTTGAAAGAAGTATATGATATTCTGAACCACGGTTCTGACTGCCGAAGGCACTGATCAGAAAGGTTGATTTGATGTTACATTTAACTGCAAAAAATTTTCAAATAGAAGTAAAAGATACCTCTCTCCCGGTCGTCGTTATGTTCTACGCTATCTGGTGCGGGAAATGTGCCATGATGAAGCCGGTCGTGGAGGATATCGAAAAGAAATACGCCGGAAAAATCAAGTTCTGCGAAGTCGAAATTGAAGAATCTGCAGTACTCGCCGCAGAATACGCCCCGGAAATCGTCCCGACATTTGTTCTCTTCAAGGATAAAAAGGCAGTCGGTGTCATGGGTGGAATGGTGAATGAACACACATTTGAATCCAGAATGCTGGAAATCCTGTCTTAGTCCACAGATGTACAAAGGCCGTAACAAAATCTTTCGAAATAGTTAAGAATTTTTTACTTTTTACTTTTACACAAGTATGCTATTATTGGGTGTACAGAAAGGAGATGTGGCGTCTGACACCACAGGATAATTATGAGTATGAAAAAATTAAAAAGGGTTCTGCCGTTTAGCCTGGCAATAATTCTGGCATCTGTAAGCCTGCCGGTAACTGCCCTGGCTGACAGCGCAAAAGTAGTCACTCTCGGAGCGAACTTATCCGACGAGCAGAAAGCTTCTATGTACAAATACTTCGGTACTTCCGCCGATCAGGTAGACACGATCGAAGTCACGAACACAGACGAAAGAAAATATATGGAAGGGATCGCGACCGAATCCCAGATTGGTACAAGAACATATAGCTGTTCTTATGTTGAGCCGACAGACAGCGGCGGAATTCAGGTAAAAGTCGCAAACCTGACATTTGTAACAAGTTCTATGATCGCCAGTACACTTTTGACTTCCGGCGTTGAGAACTGTAACGTTGTTGCCGGATCTCCAATTGAAGTATCCGGAACCGGTGCACTGACAGGTATTATGATGGCTTACGAAAAAGCCAGCGGAAAAGAACTTTCCGAAGATCAGAAAGCAACTGCAACAGAAGAGCTGGTAACAACCGGTGACCTCGCCAAGGATCTCGGTCAGGATACAGCATCTGATCTGATCAACGATGTCAAAGAATCCGTTATTGAAGACAAACTGACTGATCCGTCCGATATTCAGGGCGCGATTTCTGACGCAGCCGATAAACAGGGAATTACACTGACCGATGACCAGCTTGCGAAAATCACAAGTCTGATGGAATCTATTTCCCAGTACGACTACGATGTCAAAGCACTGAAAAAGACTCTCGACAACCTGGACGGGAAATCCGGAGGATTCTTCAGCAACCTGTGGTCCTCCATCAAAGGCTTCTTTGGCGGAGATGACTCCAACGGCGGAATTATTAACAATACAGATGATGCAGCACTCGGAAATGATGCAATCATCGACAGCACATTAGATGCCGTAAAAGCCAAAGCAAACGATGCCGTAAATCAGGCAAAAGAGGAAGGACTTTGGGATAAAATCGTAGGATTTTTCAAGGATCTGTTCGGAGGCGATGATACAGGCAACTCCGATAATACAGATAGCACTGACGCAGTCGAAGAAAATACGGACAACAACACCGATACAGGCAGCACCGACAACAATGCTGATAACGACACTTCTACAAACGCAGAATAAAATTAATTCATAACTTTAGCAGGGAGATGGAATACTCAAATTCCATCTCCCTGTTTCTTTTCCACACCTCCCGGCGTAAATCCTATCATCCGCAAGCAATAAGCCAGCGCAGAAAATATAGAGAATCAGCTCAGATTTTAGAACTGTCTGGTGCCTCCGGCAGGGCGCACATTGTCCGGTGGACAATGGTTTTGCGCCGACCGAAACGGAGTGTAGACTTGCAGAGGTGCGCAGTAGAAGTATGTCATGCAATTGCATGACGCGCACCTCGCAGCAAGAATGCCAAGGCATTCTTGAATTTAAAATTCAAAAACTGCTACCCCATACGGTGGCAATTTGTATCCAAATGAATATGGTCTTCCATCACATTCTTTCTTCACGGCATGATAAATGTTCTGTCTCTTCTCGCCATTTCCGCCATATTTCACATCGTCACTGTTCAGAATCAGCTTATACTGCTTCTTTCTAGGAACGCCTACACGATAATCTTCTCTTGCCATCGGTGTGAAGTTGATCACGAACAGAAGGTTATGCTTTCCATCTTTAGAATGGCGGATAAAGCTGTAAATGCTTCTGTATGCATCATCTGCATTGACCCACTCGAATCCTTCCCATGACTGATCCAGTTCATAAAGCGCCTGTTTCTTTTTATACATGTGGAGTAGATCACGCATCCATGACTGAATTGCCTGATGCTCCGGCTCCTCCAACAGATACCAGTCCAGTTCACGTTCCTCTGACCACTCGCGAAGCTGTGCAAAATCCTGTCCCATGAACAACAATTTCTTTCCGGCGTGTCCCATCATAAATGCATATCCTGCTTTCAGGTTCGCATATTTATCAAATCCAAGTCCTGGCATCTTATTGATCATGGAACATTTCAAATGGACAACCTCATCATGCGACAGTACGAGAATGTAATCTTCGCTGTACGCATAACTCATGGCAAATGTCATCATATGATGATTGTCTTTTCTGAAATACGGATCCAGCTTCATATATTCCGTAAAGTCGTGCATCCACCCCATATTCCACTTAAGGCTAAATCCAAGACCTCCGTCTTCTACATCTCCGGTTACCTTCGGCCATGCCGTAGACTCTTCCGCTATCATAAGTGCACCCGGATTTCTTCCAAGTACAACTGTGTTCAGATGCTTGAAGAAATCTACTGCCTCCAGGTTCTCATTACCTCCATACTGGTTCGGAACCCATTCTCCGTCTTTCTTTCCATAATCCAGGTACAGCATAGAAGCAACTGCATCAACGCGAAGTCCATCAATATGGAAATGCTCCACCCAGAAAAGTGCATTGGCAATCAGGAAGTTCCTTACCTCATTCTTGCCAAGATCAAATATCTTCGTCCCCCAGTCCGGATGCTCTCCTTTTCTTGGATCTGCATACTCGTAAGTTGCTGTTCCGTCAAACTCGGCAAGTCCATGCTCGTCCTTTGGAAAATGTGCCGGAACCCAGTCCATAATGACACCGATTCCATTTCTATGCAGATAATTGATCATCCACGCAAAATCTTCCGGTGTTCCATAACGGCTTGTCGGCGCATAATATCCTGTCACCTGATATCCCCATGATCCATCAAATGGGTGTTCTGCGATTCCCATGATCTCCACATGCGTATATCCCATATCTTTCATATACTTTGTGATTTCTTTTGCGAACTCACGATAAGTATAGAATCCCTCGTCCTCTGTGCCTGGGTGTCTCTTCCAGGAACCCATATGAACCTCATATACAGACATTGGTTCTTTTTTGTGGTCCCATTTTTCCCGTGCAGTCATCCAGGAACTATCGGTCCATTTCAAATTCTCAATATTCGTTATTCTTGATGCTGTACCCGGACGAAGTTCTGCATAATTGGCATACGGATCTGCCTTCATATGATACTCCCCCGTAATCGTCTCAATGCAGAACTTATACATCATGCCTTCTTTTACTCCCGGTACAAAGCATGTGTAAATTCCGATATATTCTGCCCTTGTCATAGGGTTTCTTGTGCGATCCCAGTCATTGAATTCCCCCACTACAGACACTGATTTCGCATTCGGTGCCCAGACAGCAAAATAAACTCCTTTCTGCCCTTCGTCATCCACCATATGCGCACCCAGCTTCTTATAAATTTCGTAGTGATTTCCCTGTCCGAAAAGGTACTGATCTAATTCTCCGATTTCATAAGCTTTCCATTCTTTCTCCATAAACTTCCCTCACATTTCATCCGGATTTCAATATCTTAAGTATACCTTAGCAGAACACAAAATTCAATCTATGTCACTCGATTCCAGACAAAAAACAGGGATACAATTTTCTACAATTGTATCCCTGCTTCATCACTTACATTCACTATATCATTAAATTTTAAAATCTTCTTCCTTCAGAATAATGCGATCTGACGAATCCGTAGATTTTCCAAATACACGTCTTGCAAGATGCTTTACATTTGCTTTCTGTGAATGTTTTATTGCTTCATCCATGATTTCTTTTACTTCCGCAACTGTAACCGCATGATCTTCACGCTGCATTACATCAATTCGGCTGTAAAGTGCCAGAATTCCCATTTCATCAAGCTTATATCCATTTTCCTTCGCATAAGTCTGACCAAATGTTACTAACTCATCATTGATGAATACCGGAAGCTCAAGCTTAGAAGTGAATTTCTTTTTGAAATCCGGATTAGCTGTCATAATTCTTTCCAGAGGTTTTCTCTGATCTTCAAGAACAAAGAGAAGCTCTCCGGTCTTTCTTGACATCAATGCATTCAGTTCCTTGATTGTTCTGGAATTCAACTTACCAGCCTTTTCGATGATGATTGCTCCACCGCGAAGCTTCTGGATAATATTGCCAAGTTCCTTCTTATTCAGCGATTCACCTGTAACAATAGCAACTTTACCCTGTTTCAGATTTCTTTGTTTCTGGATTGCTTTTACAATATCTACTGCAAGGACTGTTTTTCCAGATCCTTTACGGCCAATGATCATTAAGTTACCGGTTCTTGAAGTTCCCTCTCTCTGGGCACGTCTGTCATTATCAAGTACTGCAACAATCTGTTCACTCATTCCTCTGACCGGTACGAAGTAAGAGAATAATTTCTTCTGCTCCTCTGTCAGTCCGGCTTTCAGTCCAATCTCACTGGTTGCACTTAAGTCATATCTTCCTGTTACAACAAATCCGGTATCAAATGGAACTCCGCTTCCTTTTGACTTCTTAATTCTGCGCTGAATCTCTTCCTCAGATGGTTCTTCAATTTCCAAGTCTCCTTCAAGGTCTTCCGGATCCGGAATCTCAGGAAGCTCATCTTCAAAGTCGTCTTCCTCAAAATCATCCTCTTCTTCGAAGTCGTCCTCTTCCTCGAAATCGTCTTCCTCGAAGTCGTCCTCTTCCTCAAAGTCGTCCTCTTCCTCAAAGTCATCGTCTTCCTCAAAGTCATCCTCTTCGTAATCGTCGTCTTCTACATAATCATCTTCATAGAAGTCATCGTCTTCCTCAAAGTCGTCTTCGTCCTCAAAGTCATCGTCTTCCTCAAAGTCGTCCTCTTCCTCGAAATCATCCTCTTCCTCGAAGTCGTCCTCTTCCTCGAAGTCGTCCTCTTCCTCGAAGTCGTCCTCTTCCTCGAAATCATCCTCTTCCTCGAAATTGTCTTCGTCCTCGGATTCATCTTCCGGGAATTCATTCCACTCTGCATCGAATTCCTCTACTTCTTCCTCATCTTCCTCCGGGAATTCATCTGCAAAACCATCTTCGTCAAAATCGTCTTCGTCGAATCCATCTTCCTCTTCAAAATCATCTTCGTCGGATTCCTCGTCTTCGAAATCATCCTCGTCTTCAGAATTGTCTTCCGAATCATCCTGGTTTTCTGTTTCCGGAATTTCTTCATCTTCTTGTACTTCTTCGATTTCTTCTACAGCGTCGACTTCATCTTCTGCTTCAAACTCTTCGTCCTCACCCTCAAAGTCTTCGTCTTCAAACTCTTCCTCTTCGAAATCATCTTCATCCTCAGAATCCTCGTCCTCCGTCTCCTCTTCTTCCGAAACTGCTTCAACAATCTCTTCTTCAGGTTCTTCTTCAGACTCTTCAGGTACTTCCACAATATCGTCCAGCTCTTCTTCTGAAATAAACTGATCTACAATTTCTTCTTCAACAGATTCCCCTTCTGCTTTTGCAAGCTCCAGTTCCTCTTCTATATCAAAATTTTCCTCTTCTTTCTCCTGTGCTGTCACACGATCTTCCAGCTCTTCCACAAGCTGTCTGATATCATCAGAAAGCAATGCCTTTCTTCTTGCTTCCTCTGCCTCAAGACGAGCCTTCTCTTCCGCTTCACGACGAGCCTTCTCCTCCGCTTCACGACGAGCCTTCTCCTCTGCTTCACGACGAGCTTTCTCTTCCGCTTCACGGCGGGCTTTCTCTTCTGCTTCCTGACGGGCTTTTTCTTCTGCTTTCCGTCTTGCTATTTCTTCTGCCTCGCGTCTCTCTGCCTCAAGTCTTTCTGCCTCACGGCGGGCTTCCAGTGCTTCTCTCTCTTTTCTAAGTCGTTCTTCATCGGATGCTTTTTGCTTTGCGATCGCCTCAGCATTTACCTTCTGCTTAGCTTCCCATTCCATCAAGATGTCTTCAATCTTCATCTGACCTTCAATGCGGAGTTCTTCTTCTCGTTCCTCCATCTTCTTCTGGTCTTCCGGATTAATTCCACTCGCCATAGCCACTCCATTAGCCAGTGCTTCTTTAAGCGTCGCACCCTTCACAACTGTCGTAATAGACTTTTTTGGTCCTTCTGCCGCATGCTGAAGAATTCCTTCTAACTCTCTGACATTCCGAGCTTCTTCCGGAGTTTCCTTTCCGATTGGTTCAATGACTGGTGCTTCCATTTCTACAACTTCTGGTTCTTCTGAAACAGCTTCTTCCGGCTCCAGGACTGGTTCCTCAGCTGGTGCTTCCGGCTCTTCTGAAACTGGTTCTTCTGAAACTGGTTCTTCTAAAACCGGTTCTTCTATCGGAACTTCTTTGTCTGCCTTGGCATTTTCTTCCATTGCCTTCAATGCTTCTCCAAGCTCTGCTGTCGGAATTCTTCTCGTTGCATCCAGACCATCCACCGTTTCTGTTGTATTGGCTCCTGATTCCTGCTGTTCTGCCTCCGCAGCTTCTGCTGCTTCCTGCGCTGCTTTAATCTGTTCTTTTGGAATTGATACAGTATCCTGTGGAATACTCTTTACATCCTTAAGCACAGCTCGATCAGGTTTTTTATCCACTGCTTTCTTAGGCTCTTTTTTCGGTACACCTTTATACTCATCGTACTTTTCCTGTTGGAGTGGTGTCAGTGGTTTGTACTTCATCTTCAATTCCATTGCCTGATATACATATTTCCCTTCGCTGAACCACAAGATCAAATCGTCACATTCTTCCAGGCACTTTGAGGTCATGCCTGCTTCATGATATAGCTTTGCGA
Source organism: Dorea sp. AGR2135 (assembly GCF_000420885.1). Taxonomy (NCBI): domain Bacteria; kingdom Bacillati; phylum Bacillota; class Clostridia; order Lachnospirales; family Lachnospiraceae; genus Dorea; species Dorea sp. AGR2135. The sequence goes on from NZ_ATVU01000002.1 coordinate 86,630, forward strand.
GCTCATACGCCCATTTTTCAATATATTCTGCCTTTTTAAATTCTTCCAGTGCCGAAATCTGTTCTGACAGATCGGACCCTTGTGCCTTCAAAATCCGATATTTCAAAATGAACTGATTCGGATCTCTCGGTGCCAGTTTTACAAATTCCTCATAACAGTCCGAAGCCTCATTCAGATCATTCAGTTTCAGGGCAAGTACTGCCAGACGATACACAACCTTTCTGCTGGACGGTGCTCTGTCAAATGCGATCATAAGCGTATCACGGCTCTTCTGAAACTCCCCGTTATTCTCGTAGATTTCGCTTACTGTATTTAACATTGCCGGGCTCTTCACCCTTCTCCAGTCTATTGTATCTGCAATTTCCATTGCTTTTCTAAATTGTTTCTTTTCGTAATGTTCGAGCATCTGCTCGGTTTTTACCCGATATTCATATTTATCCAATATTCTCACCTCAAATTTTTTGACAATTCTACAGATACAAGTTTATCATACACTAGTCTTATTGTCAAAAACATACGAGATTTTGTTACAAAAATGTTACAAAATGATATCGTCCACTTTTTTGAAATCTTTCAGGCTATACGCTTCTATAATATTTCCCTGGATAACATAAAGCGTATTTTCTATATAAATACCTCTTGTGATCCTCATATTATTTCCATTGATTTCCTCATGCATCGTACATGTAAATCCTTGTTTTTCGTCGTAAGAAAATGTATAGTACTCCCGGCCGCCTTCGCTGTCTGCAGCAAAACCAATCAGATCTTTCTCTGCATCTACTAAAGCTGCCTTATAATCACAAGAAACATCTGTATAGTACACATTTTCAATGACATAAGTCTGCTCCTCTTTCACATTTTCCGGATCAGAAATATCGAACATCGTCAATTTCACGCCATCTGTTGACATAGTCTTTTCATCAACATTCATCCCAATACCCAGAAGCTTATTTTTCCCATACGGATGCAGATAATCTGAAAATCCAGGTATCTTCAACGCTCCTATGATCTTTGGATTTTTCGGATCCGACAGATCAACGGAAAATAACGGATCCGTCTCTTTAAATGTTACAAAGTATCCTGCCTTTCCCATAAATCTTGCGGAGTACACCCTCTCATCTTCTGCCAGACCTTTGATGGAGCCGGTTTCTTTCAGTTCTTGATTCAAAACATAAACACTGTTCGTGTCGCCATCGGTCACTACAACTCTCAGATATCCATCATATTCATCAATAGAAAATGAATCATTAATATAGCCGTCTATTTTGCACTGTGCCCCAGCCGTCAATTTCCCACTTTCATAAGAAACTTTTCGGATTGTCGTCACATCTTTTCCGGAATATTGCCACACATTTTCATAAAAATAAATATTATCGTTGCTCACATATAAATTGCCACCGTCTGCCAAAAGGGCCTTACTGTGCGCTGTCTCATCTGGATTTTCCAGAGAAACTGATGTGATGATTGAATACATATCTGCCTTTGAAATGGACGGAAGACAGATATCTGTTTCTTCGATCAGATTATCGTTTACAAGTGGTATATAGGACTTCGGATTCTTCGCCGTTATACCATCAAGTGTTACATAATAATCACTGAATAAGTATAAGTATCCATCTGCAATTCTTGAAGAATTGTAATATCCACTCTGACTGACCCTGCCAACTTCTTTTGGATTTTCCCGGTCTGAAATGTCATAAGTTACTGCGGTCGTATTAGCCCTCTGACCATATCCATAATCATCATCATTCCATTTGCCGCCCACATAACCGTCACACACTGCGATTAATTGTTTTCTCTCAATGTCCAGATACATTTCCTGGATTTCAGAAACATCTTCCACTGTTATAGTAGCCGTTTGCTTCATCCGATTATCACGGGTATCTATAATGGCAATCTGATCGCTCTTATCTTTTAACACGTAAAGGTATGTTCCATCTGTTTTAGCTGTATCCCCCTCGTCCACACCTTCCTGACGTACATTTGTCTCAGAATAAGAACCGCTTGCCATTCCGGTGTCCGCTGCTGCAGTACTGCTTTCTTCAATATTCTGTGTTGCATCTCCACTTACCTTACTGTCAGCTGATTCATCGACTCTTATATCATTCAATGATCTTGCCCAGCTTGAAGTGTATGCACTGTCTCTTTCCTGATCTTTCTTATATTTTTCCAAATATGCATAGACATCCTTATATTCTGCCGCACTTTCTACTTTCGTACTGTCACTGATTGTCACATCACTGCCTGCTATCTTATCATCTCTAGTCGCATCTTCCATTTTAAAATAATTCTGGTATACCATCACTCCCACGATCAACACCAGACATGCTACTGCCAGCCCACCGATTCTCGCCGGAGTCCACACTTTTTTCTTCTTTCCTGCAAGCTTTGCTTCAATCTGTCTCGGTTCAAGCGCTTTCGGCACCGGAACCTGTTCTGACTTTTCCTTTATTTTCCGAATCATGTCCTGCTCATTCTTATTCATAAAATGTCCTCCCATCCAACACACACTGCATCTTCTCCAGCGCCCGGCTTCGTTTTACCCGGACAGTTCCCGGCTTCAGGCTTAGGATCTTCCCGATTTCTGTGCTGTTATAACCGCCAAACACTGACAGCCCGACTATCATTTGCTCTTCTTCTGAAAGAATAAAAAATGCATTTCTCACATCCATCGCAAGTCCCACATCTTCTTCATGAATTCCTTCCACCTGTCCTTCCGGAAAAAAATCTTCTGTCTGCTGTATTCCTTCTTTCGCCACCTGTTTCAATCTTTTCTTACATATATTTGACAAAATTGTAAAAATCCAGCTCTTGAAAGCTTCTTCTTTTCGAAGTTTATGTATATGTTCATAAGCAGATAACACTGTCGCACTCACCGCGTCTTCTGCCTCATGCGGATCACGCATCAGACAAAGCGCGTAGCGATAGAGGTCTTGATAGACCTGCTCATATAGCTTTGAAAATGCTTTTGCATCACATTTCATTCTTTTTCCTCCTCAATTTGTTTTTCTCAAGAAGTTCTCCACACTCCTCCATTGACTTATCCAACTGCCGTTCCCAATACCCCGTGTAAAAAGTATTATTACTTCTTCTACATATAAGAGTCCCAAAATATCCCAAGTGTTACAAAAAGGCGTCACTTTTTTTCATAAGTGCCGCCTTTTATTTACATTCGTTTATTCAATTATATTACCGCCGAAAATACTGCGCAAGATAAAATTCAGCGTAATTCCCAGTGCAACGGAACATAGAACGTGAATTTTACCTATCGGATTATTTAGCCCTTATAATAATTAATCAGACAACCTTTGAGAATAATCTCTCTTTCTGCGTCTGTCATATCTCCAAGTGTAAATGTGACTTCTTTCAATGTATCTCCGACTACATAAGCTTTGATCTCTGCATCTTTGTTTTCCACTGCTTTTCTGATTTCCGGTACAAAGATATAATCGCCATTTTTGAAGCTTAATTTCTTGTCGTCTTCTTTTGTGATAAATGGAAGCATTCCCCAGTTAATCAGATTGGAACGATATCTTTTTGTCGCATATTCATTTGCAATATTCGCCCAGCCACCGAGCACCTTCTGACAGGAAGCTGCCTGCTCTCTTGCTGAACCGTCACCTGGTTTTACTGCAAAGATCGTACTTCCGACTCCGATATTTCCTTTTCCTGCTTCCGGATATCTCTCCTGGATCTTTGCCATAACCGGTTTTAATTCTTCCAATACCTCTAACGGACATTCGCCTGCTTCGATTGCTTTCTGTGCTTTCTGTACTTCCTTTGCACGTCCTACATATGCAGGATCTTTTCTGGAAAGTGCAAACTCTGCCAGTCCAAGTGGATTGGATCTGTAAGAAGATGTTTCTCCAGATGGGATCAGCTCATCTGTTGTTGTAACCGGATCGTGAATCTCTGATACAACTTTCAATACCAGATTCTCCGGAAGTGCTGACATTGCCGGCCAGTCTTTGATATTCGGTCCGAACTTGATCTTTGTATCCGGATCAGCCACACCATGACTGTCAAATACACGATTTGCATAAATCTTCTGGTCAAAGTGGTATTTCTGTCCCTTATATTCCACGTCCATATCTGTTGCAGGTGTCAGGAAGCCTTTATTTGCTGCTGTTGCTGCAATTGAACGGGCATCCATAAGTGCAACGGATGCAATCTGTCCACTCTGAAGCTTGGAACCTTCACGGTTCGGGAAGTTTCTTGTAGAGTGGCGAATAGAAAATGCGTTATTTGCCGGGGTATCTCCAGCTCCAAAGCATGGTCCGCAGAATGCTGTTTTTACAATTGTTCCTGCTTCCATAAGATCCGCAACTGCACCGTTTTTCACAAGTTCCATATAGATTGGTGTGCTTGCCGGATATACACTAAATGTAAATTCATCTGAGCCAATGTAATGACCTTTTATGATGTCTGCTGCTGCGCAGATATTTTCAAATCCACCACCGGCACATCCTGCGATGATTCCCTGATCCACATAAAGTTTTCCATCCATCACTTTATCCTGAAGTGAATAATCCACAGCACCATCCAGGCTCACCAGTGCTTTCTGCTCTACATCGTGAAGCACGTCTTTCAGATTCTTACGTACGTCGTCGATTGTATATACATTTGACGGATGGAACGGCATTGCAATCATCGGACGTATCTCGCTTAAGTTCACATAGACCATACCATCATAATATGTAACTGCACCAGGATTCAGTTCTTTGTAATCTTCACTTCTGCCGTGGATCTCATAGAACTCCTTAATCTTATCATCTGTTTTCCAGATAGAAGACAGACATGTTGTCTCCGTTGTCATAACATCGATTCCGATACGGAAATCAGCACTTAACTTCTCCACACCTGGTCCGACAAATTCCATAACTTTATTGTTTACATAACCATTTGCAAATGTTGCACCTATAATTGCCAGTGCCACGTCCTGTGGTCCGACGCCTTTGACCGGCTCTCCGTCCAGATAAATTCCAATCACACCTGGCATCTTAATATCATATGTTTTATTCAGGAGCTGCTTTACAAGTTCCGGTCCACCTTCACCCATAGCCATCGTTCCAAGTGCTCCATAGCGGGTATGGCTGTCGGATCCAAGGATCATCTTGCCGCCGCCTGCCAGCATCTCGCGGGCAAACTGGTGAATAACTGCCTGATGCGGCGGTACATAGACACCGCCATATTTCTTCGCACAAGTCAGTCCAAACATGTGGTCATCTTCATTAATCGTTCCGCCGACCGCGCAGAGTGAGTTGTGACAGTTCGTCAATACATATGGAATTGGAAACTTCTCCAGTCCTGAAGCTCTCGCTGTCTGAATAATTCCGACAAATGTAATGTCATGAGATGTCAGCTTATCAAATTTAATCTGCAGTCTCTCCATATTGCCTGATATATTATGAGCCTCTAAAATTCCGTAAGCCATTGTCTGCGTTCTGGCTTCCTCCTTGGATACCTCACGGCCCGTCTTTGCCTTTACTTCTGCTTCGTCCGTAATGATCTGTGTGCCATTTACCAGATATGCACCACCGTCATATAATTTCAACATGTCTAGTCCTCCTGATTACCTGTAATTATATTCTTCTGAATAATTACCTTTATTTCCAGATTGTATACATGTATATATTAGCACATCACATGACATATGTCCAACCATTTATTCACCCTTTTTCAAGAATAACTCTGTTGCTTTTTCAATCTCTTCTCCTGTCGCTCTCAGCAGCCTTTTTGCATCATTCATCGTTCCATTTCGCAGGCATTCCGCAATTGTTTCTAATCGTCCCGTCTCTATTCCCTTTTTCATTCCCTTTTCTTCAATACCTTCTGATAAATTACACATAACCTTCAACTCCTCCCTGATTTTTTCATCTACCGGAATATCTAACTCTTCGTCTAAAAGCCGCACCTTTTCCTCTCCACTTAGTTTACTAGAGAATAATATATTTAAGAATTGATGTAATTCACTCTCAGTTTTGCTTTGAGACAGCTTTTGACTTGACTCGCAATCCAGTCCAATCATAATGAAATTAAATAAATCTTTCTTTCCTGGCCACTTATAATTTCCAACTAATGCATCATCTGTTATATGGAAATGATTCAAACAATTTTTATTTACGCCTGGGCAAATCCATATAGAATATACCTTTACCATATCATCATAATTAGAATTTGTAAAATCTCTTTCTTTTTGTGAAGAAATCATTCTGCAAGTGTAAAATATAGCCCGATTCATCAAAGCATACCCCGGCGAACTATTCTTTTGAGCTTCTATATTCACAATAATCTGAGAAATTCCATCTTTCATTCGAACATAAAAAATAATATCAAAGCGAATAGCCCCTTCTTTTGTTTCCGTATTTTCCGTATTACTACCTTTAATTTTACTTTTCGGATTTTCCAACACTTGATTAGTCATTCCCGGTTCTACCGAAACCGTAGATACATATGGTTCTCCTTCAATCAAAGAAATGATATCTCTTGGATTCGCATCTTTAAATTCCGTTACTGTTCCTTTTAAAATATGTGCCAGAAAAATTTTGTTACTTAAAAGCTTTTTGGCATTCTCGTCATACTGCGCTTTCATGCCAATGGTTCCAATAATTTCTTTTGTATGTTTGTTCAATAATTATACTCCTCCCTGTACTCATAGTACAAACAACTTAATGTAGTAACATTTTTTTCATGTCGGATTACTGTCTCGAAATCTGAAACGCCGAAATGAGATACCTTACGGCTTAGAACTTTTTAAAATATAGAATCTTTTCTAAAAGTATTCATAGGATAACACAAAAGGAAAGATTTCGCAAGTGTTTCTCACTTAATCTTTCCTCTATTTTCTAAATTCTTCTCGTCTATTTTACACCATCACTTTTCGTTTTCCCAATAGTGCCATCTCTTCCACATTTTTTGTCGCATACAGTATCGTAACTCCGGTTCTCTCCTGCAATTCCACCAGCTCCTGAGTCAACTGATTATGAAATTTGGGATTTACATTGCGAAGCGGCTCATCCATAAGGATTACATCTGGCTCCAAAATCATGGCACGCGCCAGCGCGGTCCGGTGTTTCCACAAATCTGACAAGTTTTTTACTTTTGCAAATCGGACTTCTACAAGATCTAGAAGTTCCATCACTTCCAGTGTCCGTTTTCCTATTTCTTTTTCATCTATGCCGCGAAGTCTTAAGCCCAGTTCTACATTTTCCAGAACTGTCATTCGTGGATACACAGTATAATTCTGAAAAATCATAGCAATTCCACGCTCCTCCGGTGGAAGACTGTTGACCAACTTGTCTCCAATCCATATCTCTCCGTTTTTCACTTCATCAAGACCTGCGATCATGCGCATAACAGCACTTTTTCCACTCCCGGATGGACCAGTCAATATTACAAATTCTCCGTCTTCAATCTGGAAATTTAAATCCTTTACTGCCTCATATCCATTCGGAAATGCGCGATCTACATGTTTTAATGTCAGACTTGCCATCTGATCAGCCCCTTTCTTTGTCTTCCCCTGACTACTGTAATTCAGGCTTTTTATCCATCATTACTTTTTTACAATAACGCCTGGTAAATGTCTCTCTTTCCGACTCCCCGGTCTTTCGCGACCATTTTCATTGCTTCTTTTTTCTGAATCCCCTGATCCATATAATAATCCATATGTTCCTGAATGGACATTTCTTCCCATTTCTGGCGTTCTTCTTCTATCTGTTCCTGACGGCTCTTACCCTCAATGACAAGCACGCATTCCCCTTTTGGTTCCTGCTCTTTATAATATTCCACTGCCGCACTGATCGTTGTTGCAAAGACTGTCTCATGCTTTTTCGTAAGCTCCCGGCAAATGCGGATTCTTCTGTCACCCAAGGTCGCAAGCAGAAGCTCTAATGTCCGGACCAGTCTGTGCGGTGCTTCGTAGATAATCATAGTTCTTGTCTCTTCCGTCAGTTCGTTCAGCACTGCCTGTCGTTCTTTTTTATCTGTCGGAAGAAATGCTTCAAACGCGAATCTTCTTGTGGACAATCCGGAAATGGTCAGCGCTGTGATGCAGGCTGCTGCCCCCGGAACTGCTGTCACAGTGATTCCTGCTTCCTGACACATTGCCACCAGCTCCTCACCCGGATCGGAGATTCCCGGCGTTCCCGCATCCGTGATCAGTGCAATATCTTCACCATTTTCCAAGTGCTCAATCAACGTATGCGCTTTTGCAATCTTGTTATATTCATGATAACTGGTCATCGGTGTGTGAATATCAAAATGATTCAAAAGCTTAATGCTATTGCGGGTATCCTCTGCTGCGATCAGATCAACTTCTTTTAAAATACGGACACAGCGAAATGTCATGTCCTCCAGGTTGCCGATCGGAGTTGCACACAGATATAATGTTCCTGACATATAATTCTCCTTTTATTTCATCCCGTACAATTTCAGTACTTCTTCCGTATACTCCCCGTCTTTCGTGTAGACTATGAGCGGCGGGTCTACGGCGAGGCGTGGTTTTCCGCCTTTGAGGCCTTCGATAAGAACCATGTTTGGCTCTTTGTCTGCATATGGATGGACGAGACGCATGCGTTTCGGCTCGATTCCGTAATTACACATTTTTGTAAAGATTTCCGGCAGGCGGAAAGGACGGTGCACCATGTAGAAACGTCCTTTCATTTTCAGTACTTTTGCACTTTCTCGCAAAAGATCATCTAATGTGCATAACGCTTCATGTCTTGCGATATACAAAGCCTCGTTATCATTTTTCAGACCGTGTTCTCCAATCATATACGGTGGATTGGATACAATAACTTCATACGAATCATTTCCAAATATGTGACTTGCCTCTTTGATATCACCGGTAACGATATCTATCTTGTTCTCCAGCCCGTTGTGTGCCACGCTTCTTCTTGCCATATCAGCACTTTCTTCCTGAACTTCCAGACCTGTATAATGAAGTCCCGGATTCTTTGCTTCCAGTAAAATCGGAAGAATTCCGGTTCCGGTCCCAAGATCCAGTGCTCGTTCCCCATGTTTTACTTTTGCATAGGAAGACAGAAGCACGGCGTCCATGCCAAAGCAGAACCGACCGGGCTTCTGTATAATCTCATAGCCCTTCACCTGGAGATCATCCAGGCGCTCATCGGGCTTCTTATTAGTCATCATTTAACTTGGAGGCGCCATTTTTCTCCTCCAGAGCTTTTAACTGTGCAAACTCCTCTTTCGAAAGCTTTGCATCTTTTTTCTTCTTTCTTGATTTGAATCTCAGCTCACCTGCCGGATATTCACGGATTTCTTTTTCATCGTTATCCAGCGTCACAATAACCTTTACGATCTGACGCAGTACGTGAACGGCCTGAACTTCACCATGAAGTCCTTCCGGCGTCGTTACATGATCTCCAACTCCCGGAAGCTGACGGTTCAGCTCTTCATAGGTCTCTTCTTCGTTAGTCAGACAGCACATCAGTCTGCCGCAGACTCCGGATATCTTTGTCGGATTCAGAGACAGGTTCTGCTCTTTCGCCATCTTGATCGATACCGGTGCAAACTCAGACAGATACGTATGACAGCAAAGTGGTCTTCCACAGATACCAATGCCTCCACGAATCTTCGTCTCATCACGGACACCAATCTGACGAAGCTCGATACGTGTACGGAACACGCTTGCCAGATCTTTTACCAGCTCACGGAAATCAATTCTTCCATCTGCGGTAAAGTAAAATAACACTTTATTATTATCAAATGTATACTCCGCATCTATAAGCTTCATTTCCAGACCGTGTTTACGGATCTTCTCTAAGCAGATGTTAAATGCTTCTTTTTCTTTTTCTCTGTTTTTCTCTTCTTTTTTGTAATCCTCTTCGTTTGCAATTCGAATCACAGATTTTAAAGGCTGTGTGATCTTGTCGTCTTCTACTTCTTTCGGACCTGTCACAACCTTTCCGAACTCAACACCGCGCGCCGTCTCTACGATGACACGGTCTTGGGTTTTAATCTCTAATTTTCCCGGTGAGAAAAAGTAGATCTTTCCCGCCTGGCGGAATCTTACTCCGATTACTTTTGTCATAAATCTAGTTCTCCTTTATCGTCAGGAACAAAAGCTCCATGACCAGATCAAAGTTAACATTTGCTTTTAGTCTGGCTTTTGCTTTGTCAAGGCTGTCCAGAATCGTCTCAATTCCTTCATAAGAACTGCGTCTTGCCTGCTCACGCATGCAGTCGATCTGATCTTTGAATACAACCTTATCTATTTCCCTTGTCGCTTTATATAACAAGACATCTCTGTACCATACCATGATCAGGTCAAGATAGTCGTTGATTTCAACTTTATAAAGAGTGCAGCGTTTCACTGCCTCCACAAGCTCACTGATATCCATCTCATTTATATGACGCATCAGGTTCAGGACTTCGTCCTTGAGCTCATTAAAATGCTCGGAGCCTGCCAGTTTGATAGCTTTTCCAAGGTTCCCCTGTGCAAATGCAGCGCAGACTTCAGCCTTGTAATCTGGTACTTCCATTCTCTCCATGAGATATTTTTTAATCAGTGCATCTTTGATGTAGCGAAGTTTTAACATGACACATCTGGAATTAATTGTCGGAAGCAATACGTCTGCATTTTCCGTCAGCAGAATAAATACTGCATACTGTGGCGGTTCTTCAATCGTCTTTAATAACGCATTCTGTGCCTGTACCGTCATAATATCAGCTTCCGGAATAATATAAACTTTATATGGACCCTGATATGGCTTGATCGCAACTGTATTATTGATCTGTGTGCGCACATCATCGACTCCGATGGATCCCGGCTTCTCATGTGTCACCCAGATAATATCCGGATGGTTATTCGATTCTGCCTGTACACAGGAATGACATTTATTACATGGTTCCGGTCCATGTTCTTCACATAAAAGTGCCATGGCAAATAACTTTGCCAACATCTTCTTTCCGGTTCCGCGCTCGCCATTCACAATGTACGCCTGTGATACCCGATTCTCGGCAATTGCATTCTGCAAATATTGAATTACATCTCTGTGTCCTACTACATCTTTAAAACTTCCCATATCGTATGTCCTCTATAATTTCATCTAAGCATCTTTTTTGGTCATCATTGTAATAACGCTTCTTTATTCCCGCAGCTCTCAGATGTTCCTCGGAAAAATCTTCCGTATCTGCGAGAAATCTTCTGCACATCTCCGCGTAACGTGGCACTTCCTGCTGCCGCTCTCTCGTAAGTGCACGGTTCAGCCGCTCGCCGTCCTCTACTTCGATGTACACCGGAACAAGATACGCCGCTCCGTAATATTTCTTTAACTTTCCATAGGACTCCAGCGTTCCGATCATCAGATAGTCGGATTCTGCCAGATTCACCTGTCCATCTTCTATTGTAGCATATTTCCATGCTCCGTGAACAGTATTATAAGTACGAAGTTCAACAACCTTTCCCTGTCTCTCGAAAATATGCATCTGTTCATCTGTCACAAAATGGTATTCGACGCCTTCTCTTTCACCTTCCCGCTTCGGTCTGGTCGTGTAAAGCGTCACTGTCTGAAGCATCGGCAGCTCTTGCTTGATCTTCTGGAATAATGTATCTTTTCCAGATGAACTCTTGCCCATTATATAATATATCTTACCCATGCGTCCATACCTCTATGTATCCTTCTTTTTCTACTCCCTGTATCTCATATGTTCTTTCCATATACCATTGAAAATGTTCCCGGATCTGCGCTGTGATCCGTTCCCCCGGCACCAGCATCGGGATTCCCGGCGGATAGAGATACGCGTACTCCGCGGAAATGTAGCCTTCGCTCTGTGTCAATGGCACAACCTGAAACCCATCTGCCCCTGCGTCTTTCATGCTGATGACCTGCGCCGGTGAATAGATTACTTCCGCCTGTGGCAGATGTCCCGGTTCTATATCGTAATTTTTTTCTTTCTTTTGCGACTTTTTGATTTCTTCCGGCACTATGTCTGAATCTACAGTGTTATAAGCCCCCTGTAAAGGTTTATATTTCTTATCCAACTCATAAATTGCTTTTATAAGCCGTTTCATTCCTTCATCGGTATCCCCGACTGAAGTCATGGCAATCACATAAGTCCCCGCGGCCATCTCCATTTGCAGGTGGTGCTGATTTAATAAATCTTCCTGTAATTGAATCCCTGTTGCTTCTGCACCATATGTATCCGCAAGTCCTTTCGTAAGTCCTGCTACTGATAATACAAGCTTTGACTTATCATAATGTTTGGTCTCTGCCAGCCGGATATGTTCACATTTTCCAAGTTCTTCTCTACATCTCTTCAATCGCTCCACATACGGGTCAAAAACTTCCTCGCAGTGATGATCCAGCATCTCCATGCACTGATCGATTCCCGCCATCAGAATATAAGACGGACTGCTACTCTGTAACATATGCAGATATCGTCTCACCTTTTCCCGGTTTACCAGATTCCCATTCATGTGGAGAAGTGCTGTCTGGGTAAATGCCGGAAGTGTCTTGTGAACACTGTGGATCACAATGTCTGCGCCTTTTTGATTTGCATTTTCCGGAAAATAGGGATGAAAACCAAAATGAGCCCCGTGTGCTTCATCCACGATCAGCGGCAGTCCTTTTTCATGTGCGGCCTTTGCTATCTCGGCCACATCCGACACAATTCCATCGTAAGTCGGAGATACAATCATGACTGCTCGGATCTGTGGATACCGATTAAGGGCCCTCCTCACATCCTCTGCGGATATCTCAATATTCAACTGTAACTCTGAATCAAACCGGGGATAGAGATACACCGGATTCAACTCATTCATGTAGATTGCATGATAGACCGATTTGTGACAATTGCGCGCCACAAGAATCTGATCTCCTTTATTCGTCACACCCGCGATAGCACTCAGAATTCCAACTGTACTTCCATTTACCAGAAAATGTGTCTCATCTGCATGATAGATTCTGGCTGCCCGTTCCTGAGCCTCTTTCAGGATTCCTTCTGCATGATGAAGATCATCAAATCCTTCAATCTCTGTAATATCTACAGTATAAGGATCCGCATCCCAGGACATATGCATCTTACGCTTATGTCCCGGCATGTGAAATCCATAATAGTCAGAATCGCTATACGCTTTTAATTTTTCGTATATCGTTGCCATTCTTATAATCTCTTAAGAAGTTCTTCTCTTTCTTTTTCGTATCCCGGTTTTCCAAGAAGTGCGAACATATTCTTCTTGTAGCTCTCAACACCCGGCTGATTAAATGGATTTACTCCAAGAATATATCCGCTGACACCGCATGCGAACTCGTACATATAGAATAACTGTCCAAGTGACTTCTCGTCCTGCGCCGGAATTGTCACTTTCAGATTCGGAACCTGTCCGTCTGTATGTGCAAGAATCGTACCATTCATAGCACTCTTATTTACAAAATCCATTGTCTTGCCTGCAAGGTAGTTCAGTCCGTCCAGATCCACCGGTTCCTCACCGATTGTGATCTGCTCTGTCGGCTCCTCCACTTCCATAACTGTCTCGAACATGATTCTGCTTCCATCCTGAATGAACTGTCCCATAGAGTGAAGATCTGTTGTAAGGTCTACAGATGCAGGGAAGATTCCTTTCTTATCCTTGCCTTCACTCTCTCCGAAGAGCTGTTTCCACCACTCAGATACATAATGCAGGCTTGGCTCATAATTTGCCATGATCTCAACCACTTTTCCCTTACGGAGCAGAATGTTACGTGTTGCTGCATAGAGCATTGCGTCATTTTCCTCAAATGGATTCTCAAGTGCGAATTTTCTTCCTTCTGCTGCACCTTCCATCAGCTTGTCAATATCAGCTCCGCTGACTGCGATCGGAAGAAGTCCAACAGCTGTCAGTACAGAGAAACGTCCTCCAACATCATCCGGTACTACGAACTCTTCGTATCCTTCCTCATCAGCAAGTCCTTTCAGAGCTCCACGAGCTTTGTCTGTTGTTGCATAGATTCTCTTAGCAGCCTCAGCTTTGCCATACTTCTTCTCCAGCATCTCCTTGAAAATACGGAATGCGATTGCAGGCTCTGTTGTTGTTCCGGATTTGGAAATGATATTAACTGAGAAATCTCTGTCTCCGATCACTTCGATCAGGTGTTTCAGATATGTACTGCTGATGCTGTTACCGGCAAAATAAATCTCCGGAGCTTTGCGGATCTCTTTTGATACTACATTATAAAAGCTGTGTCCAAGAAATTCGATTGCTGCTCTTGCGCCAAGATAAGATCCTCCGATACCGATTACTACCAGCACCTCTGAATCTGACTGAATCTTTGCAGCGGCTTTCTTGATTCTCTCGAACTCCTCTTTATCATAATCAACCGGAAGATCGATCCAGCCAAGGAAATCATTTCCTGCTCCCTCCCTTCCCAGGAGTTCAGCTTTTGCAGCCTCGGTAATCTTCTTCATAGATTCCATCTCATGTGCGCTGATAAACGCATCTGCCTTTGAATAATCAAATGTTACTTTACTTCCCATTGGACTCGTCCTCCTTATGCTACCCGTTACGTTCTAGTTCTTGTCTCGAAGAAATCTGTATCATTTTCTTCTTATAAATGTGACAGCTCACAGACAGTCCTTGTTTTACAAAACTAACTTTGAGCCGTTATCTATATTTTAACAAATCAGTCTCTTATTATCAAGCCATAAACTCCTCCAGGATTTCTCGGATACGCTGATTTCTGTTTGCCTCGTCCTGCGCCTTTGTCTCTTCCGATTCTATTGTTTTTTCTATTTTTTCTGTTTTACCTGGTTTTTGCGATATAGCTGTCTTTTTGACCTTCCGGTCATCTTCCACCTGCAGCGGTTCTGTCTTATACATCGCCCAAAGCAGACTGTCCATAGATCCAGGAAATTCCTGCTTTGGTTCCTGCTTCTTCTGATTCACAGATTCACCTGGCAAGTTATCCCCCTCTGTCCTTCCTGCATTTTCTGGCATTCTAGTATTCTTCACAATTCCTGTATTTTCTGGCATTCTGGTATTCTCACCCATTCTCTCTTCTTCTGGCATTCTGGTATTCTTCACAATTCCTATATTTTCTGGCATTCTGGTATTCTCACCCATTCTCTCTTCTTCTGGCATTCTGGTATTCTTCGTCATTCCTGCATTTTCTTGTATTCTGGCACTCTCCGCTATTCTCGCTTCTTCTGATCTTGCCTCTTCTGCCAGAACTTCTTTCTTGTATGTTTTTTCATAGCGATGCTGATAAATATTTTCCAAGTAATCTACCATATAATTTCGTACTGCCTCCAGCCGGTACTCCTCATCCGTCAGCATATGTACCAAGAATACGATTAACGCCAGCGCCACGCCGGTTCCGCCAATCATAGCTGTCTGCTCTGTCGCCCCTTTAATCCGATAACTTATGATTGCACCGACTCCGCCAAGAATCAGACAAAGTCCGGCACCCGCCATCTGTAACCGCCGCCATGCATGGAGCCTGACTCCACCAACCCGGTATTCATAGAGATACTTGTCCACAAATACGCCTACGTTTTCCACCTTTTCACTGATCATACAGGTATGCTCGAATTTCGCCCGCACAAGCCGCATCAACGGATGATTACTCTTTCCCATACTTTCCGCTGCTGCCACCAGCTTCCTAAGTGTTCTTCCAACGACCACCTTTGACACAACTCCGGCAAATGCACTCATTCCCATCAGTACATAGATCACATGTCTGTCTAACATTAATTCTAACATGATAAAAGCCCTCCTTTTGGCACCAATTATAATGGATTTTCCAAAAGAAGGGCGAAAAACCGTTCCCCATAAAGCGACATCTGCACACCGCAGATTATGGTATTTTTTCTTATATTTTATCGAATCATTTATTCTCTGGTTTTAAATCATCGGGAGCAATTCCTTTACAAGCGCCACGCTGTGGGCAATTGCCTGTTTTTCAAACTCTGGATAATCCATCGTTGCACTGTTGTCAGCTTTATCAGAAATTGCTCGAATGATGACATACGAAACTTTGTTAAGGTAAGCCGCGTGCGCGATTCCGGCTCCCTCCATCTCTGTGCAAAGAGCCTGAAAATTCTCCACGATACGTGCTTTCACTTCTCCGGAAGAAATGAACTGATCTCCACTTGCGACCCTTCCTGTAAATGTATGGATCTGCGGATTTGCTTTTTCATTTGCCTTCACTGCAAGCTCTACCAGATGCGGATCTGCCGGGAATGTGCGCGTATCCATTCTTGGCACCTGGCCGATTGCATCTCCAAATATGGTTGCGTCCATATCATGATGCACCGCATCTGTAGAAATCACCATATCACCAATGTCAATTCTTGCATCCAGGGATCCTGCAATACCTGTATTGATCAGCGTATCTACGCCAAATTTATCCACCAGGATCTGCGCACAGATTGCCGCATTAACTTTACCGATTCCACTTCTTACGACAACCGTGTCCTTCCCACAAAGAGTTCCTTTATAAAATGTCATGGAAGCAAACTCTGTCACTTTAGCATCTGCCATCTCACTTTTCAGAGCTGCAACTTCCTCTTCCATTGCTCCAATAATACCTATCATCCGATTTTCCTCCTGCTATGCATTTTTACTGTGCGATTTCCGCACATTTCCTTTATCTGACTGCCTTTTTCACTATCATTACAAACATTTCCTGTTATCCTGTACATTATCCCCTACCCCATGCACAAATGTCAAGCATTGATGCTCTTTACTGTACCTGTGCATTCCTGCCTGTTTATTCCTCTGTATTCCTCTTTGTATTCCTCTATGCACTCTTTTTCATACATATTATGATGTAACCGGATTGCTTCATTGCTATGCAATTCCCGCAATCCTCGAACACCTCAAGCTTCCATAAAATGGCTTGTTCACATCATATTATTGGAAATCTTAATTTTTCTTTACAAGCAGATTTTTCTCTGTTAGAATGGCTTCTGATATTCATATATCTGGTATAACATATAGGAGGGTTTTAAACATGGATTATAAAACACACGGTGTCTGTTCCAGCATGATTCACATAGAGCTGGACGGCGATAAAATTAAAGATGTAGATTTTGTAGGTGGCTGCAACGGTAATCTTCAGGGAATCTCAAGCCTTGTAAAGGGAATGAAAGTGGAAGACGCCATCGAAAGACTTGCCGGAATCAAATGCGGTTCCAAAGCAACTTCCTGCCCGGATCAGCTTGCCAAAGCACTCCGCGAAGCAATCGCTCAGTAAATTGATTCATTCACGTAAAGTAAGTCACATGGAAAAGGACACGCAGCTTTTAATAGCTTGCGTGTCCTAAAACTAAACTTACCTAAACTTACTTCTCATGATTGTTATAATATTTTTTCTTTTAAATTTTTCTTTGAACTGTCTCCAGTTCCTTCGCCCTTCCAAAGCCCTGCGAACCAACGTAAGGGCCATGAAATATGTAGATTGCTGTGGAAGAGCGTCTAATTGTTTCAATATTCAGTTGTTATTAAATTTCTAAAGTATTATAATCCAACCTACTAACTTTACCCGAAATTTGTTTTTAATTTGTTTTTCCCATCATTATAATGGCCTTGCCCACTAATCTGATTGTAATTATAAATTTGTTAAATTCTTCTTTCTTTTCTACAAAATCTTACTTAAGGTTCCTCAATGTAAACTCCATCTGTGAAACTGCTGCTTACATCATCATTAGCGGAATGAACACATCGAACACGATAGTAATAATCGCCTTCTACATCTAAATATTTTTTAGATGATGCACGATCAGTATTTTCTAAGAACTTATTCCAGGAATCATAAAAAGACCATTTTGTATCTTCCTCTTTAGCTCGTTCAATAATGACACCAATCCCGATACGTTCTACTTCATGTGCAGCTAATGTTGTTCCTCCGGCATAGATTTCTCCCGGGCCCATCCGGACAATTTTGGAATATCCGGTCAGAAGATCTTCGCCTCTAGCAACTTTTTGAGTATAGCCAATGGATTCTACATCTTTTGTAAGTTGGGATCCGTCGATCACCTTTACGCTAGATGCCGCCTGTGTATCCGTCGATACACCAAAGCTTAATCCTAAAGCCATAGCACATACACAACATATGGACATACATCGCTTCATTTATCTACCTCCCATCTCTCTATTTAGGGTTCCCTATATAATAGACACATGAGCTTAGAAAAACTGACGCATTTTTTAAAAAAAATATAAATTTTTTAAAATATTTTCCATTTCTGCCTTTGTCATTGTTCCTGTTAAGCAATAATACAGATTATTATATTTAAATTCTGCTTTATACCTGTTCGTCTCTGTTTTAGGTGTTTTGTATTCAGTCACTTCTATCGGAACATTTTCTTTAATATAATAATGATCTATAATCTCATCTTCATTATCTGCCCCCAAAGACACTTTTCCATAAGAAGCACTAATTATAAATTCCATTTTTTCTCTATCGCGTATATAATCTAATTCTGCCACTTGAATATCTGTGTCTAATTCCATCTTTATAAATTCCATACCTTTTGAGCGCCAAATAATTCTTACTGGTTCAATTCCAAACTCTTCTGCTATCTTCTCATAGACTTTCTCTTCATCTTCTTCCTCGATAATCTTATTCTTATCGCTGGAATTGACTTTGGATACTTGTCTTCCACCTACAGAACTCTTCATAAACTGCAGCATTCTCTCTGGTCCACCAAAGCTTGTCATTCCAACTGCCATTACGAGGATCAGCACTGCTGCCAGTGCTACAATTCTACGGATATTGCGTTTCTTCCGGCGCATTGTATAGATTTTCTTCTCCTCGCTCTGATTCTTCAACATCTCCCGTCCAATGCGAAGTGCTTCCCGGTCTTCTTCTGAGAGTTTCGCATACGCATCTGTTCGCTTCGTATCTTCGGAACGCTTTTCACGCTCACGGATTTTTTGATCCAGTGCATTTTTCATGCGGAGCTTCAGCTCATCTGGAATCTCTTCATTATCGTTAAGTCCGACTTCTTCTTCTATCTGTTTCGCTTCTCTATTCAATTGATCTTTTAGGATTTCTTTCAACTGATCTTTTTTTTCACTCATAATCTACCTCTTAACGAAATCTATCCTCTCTTTCTCTTGACCAAATCTCCCGGGAACGTATAATATAATTATATGATGCCAGGGTCAAAAGGTCTAAATCCACATGAGCTTGCTCATAAGTGGATGAAAGACCTTGGGATCCGCCCCCAACATCATTATATGCCAAAGTTGAAAATCTTTCCCTGTTTCGTACAGTATATACGAAGCAGAATCATCCGTACGGCATTCTTATTGTAACATATATTATCGAAAGGAGCTTTTTATGAAACGTATTATCTTAACCGGCGGCGGTACTGCCGGTCATGTTACACCTAACATTGCCCTGTTACCACGTCTTAAAGAATTACAATACGACATCCACTATATCGGCTCATATAACGGAATTGAGAAGGAACTTATCTCTCAATTCGGTATACCATATCATGGCATCTCAACCGGTAAACTCAGACGTTATTTCAGCGTCCAGAACTTCACAGATCCATTCCGTGTTATCAAGGGAATGGGTGAAGCACGTAAACTGATTAAGATTCTGGAGCCTGATGTTATATTTTCCAAGGGAGGTTTTGTCTCTGTACCAGTAGTCCTTGCCGGTAAGGGACAACATGTACCAGTCATTATCCACGAATCTGATATGACTCCGGGGCTTGCCAACAAGATTTCCATTCCTTCTGCAACGAAGGTCTGCTGCAACTTCCCGGAGACATTATCTTCTCTCCCGACAGGCAAGGCTGTTCTCACCGGATCTCCGATCCGTCAGGAACTTTTAAGCGGAGATAAGTACCGCGCCAGAGAATTCCTTCACTTCACTTCCGACAAACCGGTCATTCTGGTTGTCGGCGGAAGCCTCGGTGCCGTTGCCGTGAACAATGCCATCCGTGCGATTCTCCCGGAGCTTCTGAAAGACTTCCAGGTCATTCACTTATGTGGCCGCGGCAAGCTCGATCCTTCTTTGAACGGAACGGAAGGCTACGCACAGTTCGAATATATCAAAGAAGAGTTGCGTGACCTCTTCGCACTGACCGACATTGTAATCTCCAGAGCCGGAGCCAATGCTATCTGCGAGCTTCTTGCCCTGCACAAACCAAATCTTCTGATTCCGCTGTCTGCCAATGCAAGCCGTGGTGATCAGATTCTCAACGCCCGTTCTTTCGAGCGTCAGGGATTCAGTATGGTGCTTGAGGAAGAGGAACTTACGAACGAAACACTTCTCAGTGCAGTTCATGATCTCTATGATAACCGCGAGAAATACATCGATGCAATGAAGCATTCTTCCCAGCAGGATTCTATCGATACCATCATTGATCTGATTGAATCGGTAACT
Organism: Dorea sp. AGR2135; assembly: GCF_000420885.1. NCBI lineage: Bacteria > Bacillati > Bacillota > Clostridia > Lachnospirales > Lachnospiraceae > Dorea > Dorea sp. AGR2135. The sequence goes on from NZ_ATVU01000002.1 coordinate 106,975, forward strand.
GCTTAGATACTTACAAAACTATCTGATTCTGACGCAGATATCTGATATAAGAAAACAGGTGTCATATCCGGCACCTGTTTTTTATTTGCCATCCAGTTGGTGAAACTGTTCTTCGTAGTACTTCTTAATCCATTGCTTTGCCCTGTATAATGTACTATACAGCGTATCCACAGATATCCCCATTTTCTCTGCAACTTCTTTTTGTGGTTTATCCAAAGTATATGAAACGGTAACTGCCTCATACCATCTTGAATTTTTCTCATATAGATCTGCAAAAATCGTATCGTGTAGCTCGCGGCATTCTTTCTGACGAAGCACTTCTATGAGTTGAGCGTCCAGTCCTTCTGACGAATATGGCACCTCCTGCTCCGGAACCTCTTCCATCGGTGTCTCCCATTTACTGTCTCTTAGATAGTTCTTTGCCATATTCTTTGCGGTAGTGATCAGCCATGCAGGCACGGACTCCATACATATATCTCCCAGGTTGTCGTATAATTTCAGGAAAACTTCCTGCACAATCTCTTCTGCCACATAGTGATCTTCGACGTAGTACAATGCCGTTCGGTACACTTTACTTACATTTTCTTTGTAAAGCCTGTCGATTTCAGCTTTCTTTACATCTTCAGATTCCGCCATTTAATTTCCATCACTTTCAAGTTTATAATTTAGACAGAATATCCTGCTTATCCTCTTCGGTAAGCTCACCCATCTTCCAGCCAAGTCCAACTTCGTCACCTTTATAACGCGGAATCATATGTAAATGGAAATGGAATACAGTCTGTCCTGCTGCCTCGTTATTATTCTGCACGATATTGTACCCGTCACAGTGTAAGATGCCTGTAAGCTTTGTGATCATTTTCTTAGCCAGCACCATAACTTTTGCAGCCTTATCATCGTCCAACTCATACAAATTGGCATAGTGTTCTTTTGGAATAATCAGTGCATGTCCTTTCGAAGCCGGGCTGGCATCCAGAATCACGCGGAAATCTTCATCTTCATACAAGGTTGCTGTAGGAATTTCTCCATTTGCCAGTTTACAAAAAATGCAGTTATCATCTTTCATTTTCATGTCCTTCTTTCCTTTAAAAAATCATTTTTAAAATTGTTGATTATTTTATCCGCCAATGCTACACTATGAAAAAATAAATTCATAAAGGGCGGTAATCATTATGTTCACAGAATCTGATTATGAAAAATTACACCAGATCATGGCAGAAAGTCCTGAGAAAGAAGAGCTTCTCACCAGACTTCTTCACTCCCACCGTATGGATATCAGTACCATCAGCCATGAGATTCGCAACCCGCTGACTCTTATATACAGTACCTTACAGATGATCGAAGCATCCAATCCGGAAGTTCTGAATATCCGGCACTGGTCAGACTTACATAGCGACATCGAATATATGAAACAACTACTGGAAGAGCTATCGGCATACAACAACGGTCAACGTCTGTCACCTTCTTCGACAGATTTCGACATCTTCCTCAAGAAAATTTCCTTATCCTTTGCCTCCTCCATCATTGAAACCGATATTGAATTTATCTCCCGGATAGAGCCGGAACTTCCTGTTATGCCTGCAGATTCCATCAAACTTCGGGAAGTTCTTCTGAATCTTCTTGGAAATGCGCGCGATGCAGTACTGATTCAACAATCTACATGCTCTAATCATCTTGATTCTGCCTGTAATTGTGAAAGTAACAGATCTTTGAATCCCGGAAAAGCACTTATCTATTCCCCGCAAATTCACTTTCACGCATGGAAAGAGCATTCAAATCTGATTATTTCCGTCTCCGATAACGGCTGTGGTATTGCACCAGAACATCTATCTTCAGTCTTCGAACCATTTGTCACGTACAAATCGTCCGGAACAGGCTTAGGCCTGCCACTTTCCCGCCGAATTATCGAAGCACATGGCGGAACACTGACTGTCCACTCAGAACCAGATTTGCCAGACTGCCAGCTAAAAACTACATTCACCCTTACAATTCCAATCCCTTAAAACATTTTTAATAATGTTTCGGCTTATGTTTCCAATATGTGAGTACCGCCAGTAAAAATCCGGATATCAGCCCGCCAATGTGGGCTGCGTTATCCACCCCTTGTGCGGTGAATCCATAATAGAGACTTAAGCCTGCCATCAGAACAAGTCCTCTTGTTGAAATCTCTCCGACTCGTCCATGATTACGGATTGCAACATAAAGAAGTGCTCCCACAATTCCAAAGATTGCTCCGGAAGCACCCGCTGATACCGCATAGCTTCCCTGACTCACATCAAACCATGCCGATACGAGATTTCCCATCAGTCCGCTTCCAAGATAAATGAACAGAAAACGGATTTTTCCAATCTCTGGTTCCAGGCTGTAACCGATGACCAGCAGCATCACCATATTGTTCATCAGATGACTGAATCCAAAATGCAAAAACATACTGGTGATCAGTGTATAATATCGTTCTCCGTTCATGAGATATGGAACATACATTGCTCCATGTTCCATCATAAATGCGGAATCCTCAGTCATACCCATAAAAGACAGTCCGAGGAAGATCAGAACATTCGCTGCTGCGATTGCAATTGTACAAATTGGTAATTTCTTGTAATTTCTCATAGGAAAATTTTCTCATTAATTTTCTGTAATGTCAACGTTATTCTGCAAGATTTTACTCATCAAACTCTACGATCAGATAATATCCTCTGTCCGTATGTTGTATTTCTTTGATTACGCCCTGTCTTGCATGAATACGCTCAGATGTCTTGTAAATTCCGGACATTGCAACTGCCGGTTCCACTACATAAGTAAACAGGTTCGTATTCGGACTTCTCTCTGTTACTTCCACCTGCTGGCCTTCTACCACCAGCCCTTGTCTTTCCATTTTAAACCGTTCCTGTCTCACGACAAACCGCCTCCTGTCTCTGATATTCCAGCCGGGATTTTTTCCGGCATCATTCCTGTCAGTACAGTATAACACTAGAGATCTTCTTCTTCAATATACAGCCCGTCCCAGTCTCCCCACTTTGGTTTTCTGCGTCTGTGAAGAAAACGCTTCATCGGTGTCCACAGGTTTTCTGTCTCACGGAGTATCGTACTTCCCATTTCCTGGCTTGCGATCCAGTCATGTTCTGTCCGGTCAAAATATGTGCTTCCTTCCTTTTCTTCCTCTGTTCCCAAATCTGTATTTTTATCCTCTGCCAAAACATTTTCTTCCTCTTCTTTTACACACTCCTTTATAATCTGTTCCAGACTGTAATTTTCTTTCATAGTCTCTTTATGCAAAAGGAACACGATCTGGACACATTCTTTATCCTGATAATCTGCACATTTCACCAGATATTCGCTCAGATGGTGAAATCCTTCCCACAGACTTTTTTCTTTCGGTGGATAATAACAAAAATAATACTTTTCTTCTGTGTAAAAAATATACTCCGGATCCATCAGAATACAATTCACATTGAGAAGATACCTTTCTACTTCTTTCACGACACGCAAAATAGATTTTAGCAATATTTTTATTTCTTCTCCACTCATCGTATGCTTTTTATAGAGCGCTTTCATGGACACTTTTCCACTCACATCATAATCATAACAGCTTTTGTCATCCATTCCCCGTCCATGCATTTCCAGCAGTCCTTCCACCTGATTTTCTTCCAGCATTTTATTTTGATAGTCCTCTGTATAAGGGACTGACTCTTCTATCGTAATCTTACGTTCCATTGACGAACTCCTTTATTTTCTTAATATCCCGAAGCTTTTTCTCCGGTTCTGTAATTGCCGCACGTTTTTCCACACTGACTTTCATCTTCCTCCATGTTCCCTGTGCCCGGACACAGACTTCATCTCCTTCCACCGTAACCTGTCCCTGGATTGTAGATAATAGGATACACTTTCCATTCACGCGACTTTGAAAAAGTGTTTCCAGTTCCGCCGCATCTGTCCCGCTTTTATCTCCAGTTCCGGTCTGTGAACCCGGTCTTTCTCTCGCCTTATTGCTTCCAACTACCGCTGTCTCATAAGCTGCTCCCGCAATTATATTCTTGTCATGGTAATAAAAAAATGCATAGATACTGCTCATGACCAGCAACATAATGATTGGCATTAAGAATGACATCTCTACTGTATAACCTCTCACGCTGCACCTCCCTGCTCTGCCAGCATCAGAATATATCCAAGAGTCAAAAATGGGAAAAATGGCATTGTCTTCACCCGTCCGCGAAATGCCAATATCACCGAACAGACTCCACTTATAAAAAATGCTGCTGCCAGCACTCCCACAACTTTCCAAAACCCCAGATATCCTCCAAGAATCATAATTGCCACGCTGTCCCCATAACCGATTGCTTCTTCTGTCACTTTACTGACAAGAAGGAACAGCACTCCCACTCCGATTCCTGCACAGATTCCAACAAGATTCTCTACATTTGTCTGTTCCATCTTTTCCAGGAACACTCTGATTCGATAAAAGTCCACTATTTTCCAGATGACTATCAATATTCCCCACAATGTCAGAACTCTTCTGGAAACTTTTTTATTTCTAATATCTGACACAGACAGCCCAGTTAGAATTAACAGCACAACTATATCTACCATTCTATTTATATTTCCCACATCTTGTACCTCTTCTCATTCTACTTATCATTCCTGGCATTCTACTTTCCACCACATTTTGAGCATGCGCGCTTTCCCGGTACTTCAGAAATTCTCGCTGTATATACGGTACGCTTTAATCCGCTGCATGTCAGTGAATTATGATACCGGTCACCCTGATCAGTAATATACACACTTCCACCCATACTGCTGCCATGAACACATTTCTCACAGGCATGATACTTTCCGCCACTTTCATTGCGAAGGCTATTAAGTTCCGATGACGCCGCCGCATGGATCGACAGGTCCAGATGCGTACAATGTGGATTTTTGTGATAGACAACTCCTGTATCCGTTACATATACAATCTGATCATCTTCTTCACCAAACCCTCCTGCCTCATAGCCGGTCCATGCCTTGATCCTCATAGTTTCCTTATAAGAAATCGGCGCTATAGCAAAGCCCGGAACCGGAATCCGCACCTGATAAGATGCCTGAATTTCTCCAATTCCCGTAAACGGCGACAAATAAGATTGATTGCAATTGATTCCTGAGCTGCCACCTTCTACAATGCTTCTCTCTAACCGTTCTGCTCCAATAGAATTTACAACATCACGTTCCAGATTTGACGGAATCACTGCCGGGACTTCTACTGCCTGCACTGCAAGCTTCTTTCCCGCTTCCTGAAGTCCGCTTCGCACAGCCGTCTGCACGGATAACAGCTCCAGCAGTAATACCAATGCCAGCGTCGCAAAAAAGAAGATTGGTACTGCCATGGCAGCCTCCACGGTAATGCTTCCTTTTTTTCGGGTGGATGCAGATGCCCTTCCTGTATACTTGGATTTGTATATGCTGGATAATAAAGGGATATCTTTATCTGAGTTCATCGAATCTTTCTCCTTTCATTTTTTTATGTTTTCAGTTAGCAGAAATTTTATAACTCCCGGTAGGGGGAGCGGAAGGACATCTGCACCCACCCGTTATTGATTCATTTCGTTATTGATTCATTTCGTTTTTAATTGTATCCAAAATATGTCGGAAAATCGTACATGATCCCACGACGCAGATTGCATGTGCTGTGAAATTCTACTCTGCTGATGCAGGCATCTGCCCGAAAAAATGTCTTTCCATATCGTATCTTTAAATTTTGTTCCACCATATCTAATGTACGCATCCCAACTTCATCCTGGGATTTCAGGAACAACAGCATGCGAAGGTATTCCCGATAAGCAAGTCCGCTTTCCATATCTTTACCACTATCTGCTGCCACATTTTCTCCTGCACTGCCAAGCTGCATCAGTCCGGAAAGGCTTAGTTTCCAATCCTCTGCGTTCTTTACAAGTGGTACTTTCCCTCCACTTATCAGCGTTCTAATATCCATGATTGCTTCACCATAAGCCCATGCAAGTAAAATTCCCTGCGCGGCACCCTCTGCCAGTTCCGGAAGTCCAATCACCGTACATAATGTAAGCGCTGCCGCCTCGGCTTCTGCCTTCTTTTCTGAATCCGTCTGGATATATGCATAATCTGGCACAAATCGGACCATAAGAAGCTTACTGGCAACTGTCTCCATATTTTCTCTGTCGCTGGCATGGCCTTCCAGAATATATTCCAGTTCATAGTCCAGACTCCCCGCACCTGCCATGTCACCAAGATTCCCATTGCCGAAGTCTTCATTAGCAGAATCTCCTCTGACAAAATCTCCACCGACAGAATCTCCACTATTATAATTTCCATTGCCAGATTGCAGGCTATCTGAAGCCATCTTGAAATGTTCCAGCACGTACTCTCCAAACAGTAATTTACTGATTGTACTTCCCGATCCTGCTACATCTGAGAAATCTCCATATCCCTGATTTCGTTTTCTATGAGATACCATTTCCGATAACGTAATGCTTTTCTTTGACATTACACGTCCCTTTGGCATAATCAGATCTACAAGAGGCATGCTTTTTAATTTCGCCACATGCGATAAGGGATTCTCTTCCTCTGGAAGTTCCTCCTTCTGCGACAACAGCTCCTGTAATTCCTGTTCCGTTTTTGCCCCGTCTCTTTCATAATTTTGTAAAGCCTCCTCTCCTGCTTTCCATGTATCTGTCTGTCCAACCAGTTTCTTCACCTTATCCAGTCCGTATTTATTTTCCATATATGCCGTCACCTGCTCGTAAAATGCACTGGCACCTTGGTCCGTCAATAGCTGAATTCTTGTAATTTCCTGATCCATCCCGCTTGCTCCGTAATAGGCCAGCCGTTCCTTTAACAATTCTTCATTGTAACTGCCCGTCTCATAACTTCCTTCCAGCGCAAAAATTCCGTAGACTTCCCAGAGTTCCTTCTGATACTCTGCAAATATACTTTCCACCGCCCGTGTCATATCTGCTCTTCTGTAATTTTTTACATTCTGTAAAGAGGCACTTTCCAGCATTGCTCCGGCAAATGAAATAAGTAAAATAAATACCAGACTTAAATACACTGTGACTTCCCCCTTTAAATACCGCTGCTCTCGCTTGTAATCTTCTCGAAAATCGTCTCGACCAGACTTGTGAGCTGAGATTTGAATATAACGACAAGTGAAATCAGTACCACTATAAATTTAGCCCCTGTCTTTTTCATGCCTCAAAAGCCTTATAAACACTGGATTTAACCATATAGACCAAAACGTATCATTCGTCTATTTTCTTTGTTTTTTGCACTTTTTGTATGTTGTGTGCATTTTGTAGCCAGTATTTTTATTTATTCATATCTATACAAAACAAGACAGAATGTACTTGCTTTTTAACTGTACATTCTGCCTTGGATCATTCAAATTCAAATATTTAATTTTTGTTTTATACTTTAGATATTTTTCTTACCCTTGCCAATTCTTCTCGCAACTCTGCATTTTCTTTTTCCAATTTTTTTATTTTTAGTTTCAATTCCTGTATAGTCGTTTTTGCATTAACTAAAGTTCTTTCCATAGCCATATCAATAATAATCTGTTTCGGATTATACGTTACGCTCTGTTGATGCATAGCTTCATTTACCACCCTGCGCATTTCTTCATTTCGATAAAAAAATCCTTTAGAAAAGCCTGTTTTTTGAATCAATGCAGCAACTGTTATTTTTTCTTTTGATTCCAACATTTCTTGAATTTCCCGTTTTGCGGTTTCTACCTTCTGTTTGCTACGTTCCAAACTACATTCGACCATTTTATCGTATTTCATAGATTATCGTCCTCTCAAAAAACTTGTACCACACCATTCTCACAATTTTTTTAGAACAGAAATTTCTTTCCTACTGACCCGTTTATTCAATTTCTCCAGTTCTTGCTGCAACAGTTCATTTTTTCTTTTCAATTCCTGATTTTGTTCTGCTAATTTCTCGTTCTCTGCTTTGGCTTTTAACAATTCAATTTTCAACTCAATTACTGAATTTTCAAGTTTTCTGTCCATTGCAACCGGATGTCTATTCTTAAAAATTGCTTCCTGTCTATGTATTGCGTCATCCATTTCTCTTCTGATAAGCTCATTTTTATAAAAAAATCCTCTAGAAAGCCCAGTTCTTTTTACCAGCTCTGCTACGGTAATTCTTTCCATATTTTTAAGCATATCAGATATTGTATTTTTTGCAATATTCATCTTCCTCTGACTCTCAGCCTGCGTAATCGCTACCATCTTATCATATTTCATAATCATCCCATCCTTCTATGATATCTAATAGGATCATATCCATTTTTTCTCTTGCAGTTCTCGTTTCATCTGCCATCAGTTTGTTTCCAATTTTTCGATAATGATGTACCGAATATATGGAGGTATGTCCTAGTAACTTGGCTATCATCCAGTCATCCACGTGCATTTCTGTCAATTTCTTTCCATAGCAATGTCGGAAAATATGCGTTCCAAACTTCAGAAGTTCTCCATTATCATCCCGGATATCTTCTTGACGAATCATTGTCATAATCTGATTTTGAATCATGCTATATTGATAAGGTCTTGTTGAATCATCTTTCTTTACAAAAATGTAGGTTGTTTCCCCATACCGCTCTTTTGTATAGTCAATTGCTTTCATAATCAGTTGTGCCACTTCCGCACTGATAGATTTTTCATAGGTAACTGACTTCACCTGGTCAATCCTTATAAAATATCGATTATTCCGCATGCTTAGGCAGTCTGTCTTTAAGGTCAGCGTATCTGAAATCCTCGTCCCCAGTAATTGATGGATAATCAATGCTCTGCATATCTGCTCGTCCATTTTGAAAATGTGTTCATTTAATCTTTTAATTTCTGCATCTGAGTAAAATTTGAATACATGTCTTGGTGTACTTGGAAAGTCATTACTCAGAAATAATTCGCTCATGTGCTGTCGTTCATATAAATTCCCAACATCTTCTATTACCCTTCGTAGTGCATACAAGTCAGATCTGTAATTCTTCCGATCATGTGCTTCCGTCTGAAGATATATCAGATACTCTTCTATATGCATTCGGTCTAATTCCTGCAGCGATTGAATGTCCAAATATTTCCTTTTAAGAAATCTTGAAAATCGCTTTACTGCAGTCATTTCACTATGTATCGTTCCTAAAGGAGAATATTTCAAATGCATAAAAATCACTTTTTTTACTTCTTCCCGAATATCTGGTTGTACAATTTTAGTAAAGTTAAGCGTTTCTGTATTCAAAATTGGATTTCCTTGAATAGGAAAATCGAAATTTTTAAGAGTCCAGATGTCTTTTTCTTGTTCGTCCCTGTCATCCTCTTCTTCTAGAAACTTCAAGATTTTTTTCATATGCCTCACAATGCCAGGACTTTCAATCCCTACCTTGTCATATGCTGGCCGGTATTTTTTGCTTGATAAAGCATATCCTCGTTCCAACATCCAACCTTTTAGCATAAGGATGATTTTTTCTTCTTCTCTGGAATCTAGGCTTTGTATTTTCCGATCAATCAGAAATTCTCGAATATTATTATAATAGGTCACTTCACTTGCCATGCTAGACGGGGCGAGCATTTTTCCTCTTTCCCATATAAATTCTTCCAACTTTTCGGTTATTTCTTCGGATGGTAACCCTTCCAGATTAAAATACCGTACCGGACTGATACGCATTCTCTGCAGTTGATCTTCGGATGCTGTCTTATAGCAATCCATCTCATATATGTAAATTCTATTTTTCATTTTCTGTCACCACGCTTCTTAACTTTAATGGTAGAAGCCAAATCATTTTCCGGTTTCTTAAAGTATGTATCACTTGCTTTTTCAATTCTCTTTGGCATGAAGTCCACATACTGTTTTGTCATCTCTTCTGAAAAATGTCCTAAATAATCTCGGATTGTCTGTATAGAAACATCCTCATCATAAAATTGAGTAGCCAGCGTATGTCTATAGTCATGGGTTTTGAAGATATAACTGCCATCTGCAATTCCATTCTTATCACAGTATTGCTGAAACTCCTGTCGGAATGTTGTTCCCCGGTACGCTCCACCATCCTTCCCTTTAAAGATATAATCTTTCGGACGAATGTGTTCACGCTCAATATACTTACGCATGATTCTATACATCACAAGCGGTATTGGTATCATTTTATCTGCCTTCATCTTGATCTGATAAACTTTTAGCCATGCATCTTCTCCATCCCAGTAATATGCATCCCCTTTTAACGTACAAACTTCGCTGATTCTCAATCCAGTACACCACAAATGTAAAAATATCAATCTTGGAACTAACGGAAATGCATACAGCTTATGCAGGATTTCCATATAAACTTTTTCTTCCACCGTTCTGTCATGATGCTCTGGATATGTCTTTTTCAGATAATACTCCGGTTTAAAAGGTATCTCCTTCATATATCCTCGTACATTTAAAAACTGATAAAATTTTATATAATGCACAATTCTTTTATTGAATGTATCATCTTTGGTATCCTTTTCTTCCAGTTTCCTAAAATAGTCATCCAATTGATTTTCATCTACCTGACAAATGGATTCTTCTTCCTTAAAATATTCCAGAAGTCTTTTTACCTCATATAGTTGTCCTCGGATATTTGCTATCGTCAGTCCACCAATTCCAACATGATATTTGGCATATTCCTGTAACAATTCTCGATTCTTTTTGTTAGTCACTTCTATAAAACTCAATCGCTGTACTGGATTGCTTGGGTTAAGCCGATCTTCTGACAGGTGAAAGCGTTCCATATACCACACATTGGCATGCCAATGAATTTCTGGTGCTGTTAAAAATAAGATTTTCCGACTATTGTCAATAATCTGCATGGAGTTTTTCACATTGACTACCTTCTGTTCCACGATTTTCTCAAATCGCTGAATCTGTTCTAATTCCAAGCCTTCCAGATCATCAATCTCTTCCTCCACACAAAAATCATATAACCAGTGCAGTGGCAGTAAATAACGAACTCTTCTCTCTTTTGAATCGTCTCGATATAAATTGTCCAGGATATAATTTAGCAGTAGGAAAATCTGCCTTTTTAATTTTTCAGATGCTTTTCTTGCAAAATCCCATACCAGTTCCTGTTTATCTCGGACATATTCAAAATCCTTAACCAATTCCAAATCTGGTAAGTATGGCAGGAATACAATCTGTGCTTGATATTTTCTTCGGTGTTCGATTCTTCCCGGCAGACTTTCTATTTCTTTTTGGATACTGTACTGCTTGATATGATCGAATACCTTTAGATATTTCATCACACTCGGTTCGTCCCACATCTTTTGCAGCTCTGCTTCATATCTGCTCCGTACTGTATAATCAATCTCCCTGATATGATGTATGCCTTGCCGGATTAGAAACCGTTTGATATTTCCCTTCAATGCTTCATCTGACACTTGGCATTCTCGGATTTCTGAGAGCAGCGGTCCATATTCTGTATCTATCCAATACTTCTGTATCTTCCGCAATGCGGATGACTGCTCTTTCACCTGCTTTTTCGTATAATTCCCACTATCTGACAAACTTTTTTTGTATTCCCGCAAATCTTGTTCTTCTGCTAGAATCACATCATAAATTTCTCTTTGGATAAGGAATTTCTCTGCTTCTTCCCATAGTTCTCTCTGCAATATTCCGCCTGACATAAGTTGCCTGTGAAGATGCCGTATCTCTTCCTGGCGTTCCGCTTGCAGCAATCGAATTGCAGACACTTGATCGCCTCCTCTTTTTTATAACAAATTCTGAACTCCATACATTGCCTGATGCTTATTGTAAAATGCATCACTGACTTCTATTAGCTCATCCTCTGTTATGTTCAGATATTTCATGGTCGTTTCAATATTCCGATGTCCGAGTGCCTGACTGATCATTTCTAATTTCCAGCCATCTTTTCGTCTTGCATTTGCAAAATAGTGGCGAAGCATATGGGGAGATGCTTTAATCCCTGTTTTTCTTTCCAGTCTGCGCAGCATTGCATATACTCCGCTTCCCTTAAATGGTTGTCCGACATAATCACCTGAGACATTGATAAATAGATATTCCTGTCCGAAGATCAATTCTTTATAATCTTCTATATAGAACATTAAAATATCAAAAGTTGCATCACTGATTTTTGCCCTTCGGAATTCTGCATTTTTCGCCCTTGCCCTATTTTCATTATCTTCTCGGAAGTTGACATAAATGATATGTTTTTCATAGTCTATATCTTCCGCATACCGGACACCTAAGAGTTCCCCTATTCGAAAGCCTGTTTCTGCTAATAATAAAAGCAGAACCTGATCTCGGCTGTTTGCACATTCCTGCAACAAGCCTACAATCTTGTCCTGCTCAATGGTTTTTCCTTGATGTCCTTTTTCTTTTAAATATCCCCGAAAGTTCTTTCGGTTCAGCACCCTTCTGAGACCTATCGAATTTCGTACAATCATCTGTGCATCTGAAAGCACCTTCAGACTTTCTGACTGCTTGTTTTCCTGTTCCATAAAAGTATAGAACCGGAATACCTCTTTTAAATATGCATTGCAAGTTTCATTATTGGGAAGTTTTGAATAATCTTCCCGGCTATGCTCACCTGCTTGTAACCAGATCAGAAAATCTGTAAAATGTTCATGCTGATCCATATAGTTCATCTGATAGATATCCTCCAAATGCAAGTCCAATTCATCCATAAAGTTTAAATAATAGGATAATATGAAGGCACTCCTTCGTATGGTATTCGGTGATAACTTTGACCGTTTCTTATGCATTAAATACTTGGAAGGTAAATATACAATATCATGGCTTTCTTTCTCTCGGATAAAATAGAATTCTTCCTTTTTATCAGTTTGCATATCCATTATATATTTTGCCATTTCAGAACCTCCTTCCAAATCTCTAACGCTATACACATTATACCCACTTCATGTTCAAATAGCTATTCATCAATACCAACAATCCCTCCAAAACCGCCCCAAAAACTGTACTAAACTTTTCCCTCAAGAACGCCTGGAAAATAAGCACAAGCAACAAGGCTGGAAAGCAGATTTTTCCTATTATAAATAATACTCTACACCTTTCCGGCTGCGGATGAAATCCTGTACCTCTTTCAACTCTTCTGCTATCCGGCAGGATGGAAGCGCACACATCACATCTTCGTGATACTTGCCGCCTTTTACCGCCCGTATATCTAAAATAGACACCACGCAGGTATCGGTTTCTGTCCGGATGGCTCTCCCAAATCCCTGACGTAGTTTCTTCTGCATATCCGGCACAATGATGGACTGGATATAGGTTTCCAAGGAATCATAGGTTTCCTTCTCTGCCTCGCTGATGGGATCCGGCACTGCAAAAGGCAGTTTCACAATAATAAGGGAAGACACCATATCTCCCGGAAAGTCCACCCCTTCCCAGCAGGAGCCGGCTGCAAACAGTACTCCATTCTCCATGGTCTTAAACCGCAGGATCTCTTCCTGCGAATGCCTCCATACTTCCACCATAGGAAACGGCAGGCTGTCTCTTAAAATCTGGTACACACTTCCCATCAATGTGTAAGAGGTAAACAGCACCAGCGTATGACCGTAAGTGGAACAAATCAGAGAATGAATCTGGTTTGCCACCATCACCGCCTCTTCCCGGCTTCCTCTCCTGCAATGCTCCAACGTCTTTGGCAGGTATAGCAGGCAATTCTTTTCGTAAGAAAAAGGGGACTCTGCCACATATTCCTGCACTCCTGCCCTTCTCTCCAGCCCGGTGATCTGCCTGGTGCGCAAAAAGCCTGCACCTGCCTTTAATGTTCCACTGGTTAAGATAGCGGACACTCCTTCTTCCCGATCCCATAACATCTTCCGAAGCAGTCCTGGGATTTCCCGACTGGCTGCGCATAAAATGGGAAGCTGCTCTGTATCGAGCCGCAGATAGCGGACATATTTCTCATCGCTGCTGCAAAAACACTCCAGCACCTCTTTTGCATCTTCCAACCGGTTCCGTATCCACTTTGGAACACTTTTCTCCAGCTTTTCTAAAAGAAATTCCAACATCTCTACGCCTTCCCACAGAGAAACCACACTATTTGTTGTATTATGGAATGTTTCCCGAATTCCCTTTCCAATTCGGTGTTCTGCGCCAACCACATGCAATGCGTCATGCATGACTATCCGCAAGATTCTTGCCTCTTCTTTCTGATGCTCCCGTTCCAGATAATACGCTATTTCCCGAATATCATCCATACACAGGGTTTTTCCAAACATCTGCTTTGCCGCTTCCGGTAATTTATGAGCTTCGTCTACAATCAATGTCCGATAGTCCGCCAGCAAAGGTTTATATCCTTCTGCTCTGTGATACGCATCTGCCAATAAATAGTTGTGATTACAGATTTGAATAAACACATCCTGCTTTTTGGATTCTTCCAGATATCTCTGATAGCGGCACATCTGCCTGCCCGGACATTCCCTTGGACAGAATTTTGGCACACAGACCAGCCTTCTGTCAAACCCACTTAAATCCTTTACAGTATCCATGTCATACTGTTTTCGTAAGGACAGTAACGCTTCTTTTTGGGCAGCATTCTTCTGTTTATGGCGAATCGCTTCGATTCGTTGTTCCAGCCTGTTGTCGCAGACAAAGTGTTCTTTTCCTTTTCGCACCACTGCCCGAAGCGGAGACTGAATGATCCCTTGTTCCAGCAGCACCCTGGACAAAAATGGAATATATTCCGTCAATATTGCTTTCTGCAATGCAATGCTGGAGGTGGACACCACTACCGGACGCTGCTCCAACGGATTTCCTCTCCCTATCAGCATGGAATATTTCCGCAATAATACGCAGGCTATCAGATAGGCATAGGTTTTTCCAATCCCTACCCCTGCATCACACAAGGCAATCTGTTCTCCCAGCAGGGTATCCAGCATTTCATGGCATAGACGGATCTGCTCTTCCCGGACTGCCAGTCCCTGTTCCGGAAGCAGCACCCGGAAGATCTTCTCCACTTCCTGATGCGCTCTTTTTTGATATTCAACTTTATAAAACATAGTACTTCTTTCCGCATGACGTTAATACCACAAGAATACGGCTGTGGCACTTTCCCACAGCCGCATGTATCTGATATCAACGACACACTCTTTTTTGATTTCTTATCGTTTCTTCTTTTCTTTGGCACCGTATTTGTCCTCGACTCCCCGGCTGCCACACCACCTTTATGGCAGGGAACATTACAGGCGGATGCTTCGCTTTGCACCGCTCGCAGATTTCCTGAAAGTCTTGCTGATTACAACTTGGAGTCCATCCTCTTCCTTATGGGAAGAAATTCGTATCATTATCCCCCTCCGATGATCCTGGCGAAAGACCTGCGAAAGTCCATTTACAGCTATAAGGTGTCGCTCAGAATGAGAACATGCACTGACAGTTTTCTACAAAATGATCCGCCATCGTCTTTGGACAGACCTTTCCATAACAATCCTGCAGTACTTGTTCCCATCCGTCCTGGCGCTTATGCTGTCACGCTTCTATCTTCGGGAACGTACCTGTAATGCTGGTATGCGGTTGTCAAGGAACTTAGGGCAATTACCCCTTTCATATATAGAGCCGATGAGAACCTCCATTTTTCTTCACTTTTTCAAAACTTTTTTTATTTTTTTCTTCAATCGCTCCATCCGTGTATAAATGGTCTTTTCCGGCAGTCCCATCTGACCCGCAATCTCACGAACAGAAAATCCCCACATCTTCAACAGTAAAATCTGCAATGTTTTCTTATCTGTTTCCATCAGAATCTGTAAGAGCTGTTCATTCTCAATACTGTCAAGCAGCTGTTGGATATTCAGTATAACCGAAAGCTCTTCTTCCATCTTTTGTGTATATAGCTCTTCCTGATTGGAAGAAAAATGTTCCCAAAATCTCCGCTCTGCATTAAAATCCTGCCAATCCAATTCCCGGATTCTTTGGATTACCTCTTCACTGACTCCGGATTCTCTTAAAATCTTTTCTTCCTGTTCCTTCCACTGTTTCCATTTATATTCTTCTTTTGCTTTATGAAATGTCACCTTTCTTTTCCTCCGATCTGAATTTTTTTGAAATCAAATCGGAGTGGCGGTGACCTCGCCTTCTTACAAGAAAAAGGCTGTGTTAGCCGGAATCTTCTCCACAAAAAGAAAGATGCCGCAATCCTGTTTTGAATTGCGACACCACCAAACGCTGTATATGAAGTTAGGTTTTTCCCTTTTGTAGCTCTTTCTGGCACATACACTGCTCCTTTATGTCATGGGATGAATCCCATTCTTTACATAAAGAAGTAGTATACAAAATCAGTCTGTCAGCAGACTGTCAGTTGTCTGTCAAATAACTGTCAGTTTTTCTATCATCTCCCTTCTATGCGAATGCAGCCAACGATCTCACCATATAAAAAGCAGGCTCCATTTCTAGAAACCTGCCTTCTATGATTCTTTCTCTACTTTTAAACAATATCCAACTTCTTTTACACTGATGATTATATGTTCTGCATTTACATCTACATTTTTCAATTTCCGTTTCAATCGATGTACCATACAGTAAATAATATTTGTAATATCCCCATGTGGGTACTCCTGCCATACCAGCTGATAGATCTGACTGTATGTATATACTCTTCCCGGTGTAGACGCTAGCAGATATAGGAAATCAAACTCCCTTTTTACAACGGGGATTCTTTTATGCTCCCATTCTACTGTTCTTTGAAGTGGAAAGATTTCCAGTTTCCCGACCATAACAGGAATTTCTTCTTTTCTTTCCGATTTCCACTCTGTATAGCGGCGGATCAATGCATATGCCTGCAGGCTGATTTCTTCTGTGCATAGTTGTGTCAATACTACATCTGCTCCGGCCTGCATGATTTTCTTTCGCATTTCAGAACGATCCGGTAATAAAACAATCACAGGTGTTATCACCATTTTTCGGATGGCTTCTACAAGTTGACATATAGTTTCCGGTTCTTGCTTTACTGCAATTAAAATCAAATGATAAGAGAATACTGTCAAGTGGGAAAAAGCGTCCTGAATATTTTTTGCCTGATAAATCTCTGTCTGCTGTTCCGGCAAAATCAAGCTTTCCCATATCACTTCTCCTTCATCCGCAATTACTATAATTCTGTTTTTCTTCACACCCCCACCTGTTTATTTCGCATATCCGTCCCACCTAACTTTTGCAATCACTATTTTCTCATCTATTGTTCCCTAAATTTTAAATCATAAAAAGCAATCATAATTAATCATCTTGATTTCTATTACTTTTCGCACCCTATCTAAAAAAGATTTCCTATATTTCTTTATTATTCAAAGACATCTCTTTCATTACGAATGTCTGACAATACAACTAAATTTCAATAATAAGTATTTCTGCACGTCCATCTGGATAGGAACAAAAAAACTCAGCTTCTGCGCTTTTGCATACAATCCAAAATTTCTTATTGCAGTTAAGTTCCAGAATATTTCCAGTATGGTTGAGTAACACAACTCTTTCAAAACATTTGTCATTTTCGATATACAGATCCGTAAATTGTCGTTGTGCGAGTTGTAAAAGATCATCCGAAGTAAAAGTTCCTTTTCTAATACTAGGAAAAGAAAAGTAATCTATATCTGAATTTGCATTAAGGACATTTAAAAGATATTCCTCTAAATCTTTAGGAAACAGACATTTCATATCCAAGCAAATCTCCGTACTCGAATTATTTTTTATTTTACATATCAACTTATAAAGGACAGAGGGAGAAAGAATGATAAATTTATTCTCCCCCTTTATTTGTAAAGTATATTTTTGCAAATCTCTCCCTTCTTTCTAATCTTGATATCTGCGTAAACGTTCTACAATACTTTCTTTCGCAATGCTTTTATAAACTATTAACGGTATTATTGTACAGATTAAAAGCATAAGCATAAACAGTATTAGAATTGAACCATATGGAATACCATATTCTACAAAGTAAATTACATTTTGTATAAGTACAAATACCCCTTTAGAAACAAGCAATCCTATTGTAAGCAAGAGACCTATCGTAATAATGCTGTAATATAGCCCTTCTAAAATAAGCACCGTTTTTAACTGTTTCTGTGTCATACCTATGCTTTCTAATGCGGCAAGTTCTTTTTGTCGTGCATAAATATTGGTAAAAATAACATTGATAAAATTAAGCAACCCCATAACTATAAGAAATATTCCTATCACTTTCCCAGCTATACGGATGATCTGTACACCATCATCTACCATTGCTTTGCTTTCCAGTTGAGAAGTCATTCCTATGGTATCAGCAGATGCAAATAAATCTAATAGTTGATTGCTAATCTTTTCGTCTGTTCCTTCATCAACATTGATTTGAAGTGAATGAACGATTGGTGACTTTGTTAATCTTTCAATTCCTTGAAAAGAAGTGTAGCACTTTACTGTCTGTCCGTTATCACTGCCATAATAATTGTAGTTTTCCACATATCGGTTCGATGTAGGAGTTGTCAAAACCCCAAGTACAACATAAGAACTTTGTAAATCACCTTCCATACTTCCTGAAAGTGTAATCGTTTTTCCACACAGCGATTTCGTGTTTTCCGAATCTGCTTCAGCTAAAAAAATACCCGTTCCATCGTTTAAGTGCTTCTCGATTTCCGATTTGTCGAAAATAGTTTCATAAGAAAATCGATTTAACTGTTCTATTGATAAGCCTGCAACCATTGACTGCAAATCATCAGAAATATTCTGTGGTGCGAGGTTACGCTCTATTGCCTGCTGTTGAATCCACGGAGCTAATTCTGGAACAGGTTCTTTGAATACGGCATAGTCTACATATTCTGTATTGATGTCAGAAACACCATTCCATGACTGAATCTGAGATTGAACATCACCATTTAGTGTATCTTCAATTTTTGTATAGTCATCCGTCTGAAATGACAAATTTTTCAAAGTAAACGAATACGGCTGTTCTCTCTCAAGCTTTATGTCATAGTTTACACCATAAGTAGAAGTGCTGATTACAAAAAAGATAAGCAATCCAAAAAACATGGAAGAAAATGTTAATATGGCACGTTTTTTATTTCGGAACACATTTCGGAAAGCCATACAATATAACTTTGTTCCTTTACGGCTACGCTTACTATTGATATTTTCTTGCACTTCTGTATATCTTAACGCCTCTATTGGAGATACCTTCGCTGCCAATTTTGCAGGTTTTCTACAGCTAATATAGACTGTGAAATATGAAAACAAACTGGAAAAAACATATAGCCAGGGAGAAATTGAAATATCATTTGTCAATGCGCCCCCAAATCCGCTTCCTACCGTAAGACGCTCAAGTAATCCAGGAATGACAAAAATAGCAAAAACAGTTCCTAAAACTAATCCAACAGGAATACCTATCCAAGAGATGTAATTTGCTTGCTTTCGTATCAGCTTTTTCAACTGCTTTTTTGTTGCTCCAAGAGTTTTAAGCTGTCCATACATGTGCATTTCTTGTATAACAGAAATATTCATCACATTATAGATCAGTAAATATCCACTTATTACAACCAGCAATACAGCTAAAAATGGAATAGCTGCCAAAGAGAAACTTTGTGAAGTGTTTTTTGTCAAACCAGCAACAACAATATGATTTAGTCCAGTTTGCCCTTTCAATAAATTTAAGGCTTCTTCGCTGTTCAAACTTTCATCAATAAAGCAAGTTCCTAAACGACCTTCTTTTGACAGATATTTTTCTGCAAACAAATCAGATACAACAATATTTCCTACTGCCCGCTTATTACTTCCATGATTCATGTAATAAAGATTGGATGCCATTGTATTTCCGCTGTTCGGTGTTACACCTGCACGATAAATATAATCTGTGTAGAAGCCACTAAGAATAAAATCTTGTTGATAAGAGTCTCCAGACAAGGTTGTAAATGAAATAGGAATCCTCATACCAATCTGAGGGCTGTCAATTCCCAATTTTTTTAATGTCCATTCTGAAACCATGATTTCATTCTCTTTTTCGGGATAACTGCCGTTTCGATTGGTAATGGTTGGAATGATATTTTTTTCCCATTCTGTATCATCATAGCCGGTCATTGCGATCACATTTTGATTTGACAGCTTATCATTCGGAGTAACAGAAGCAATATAATACTGCCATCCAATTCGACTGATTTCTGAAAGCTCTGCTGCTTTTTCCATTTCTTGATCGTCTGCCTCACAGAGAAATGCGTTAGCTGTACTTCCTTTCAGTCGAAGATCGGCAGTTTCTACATTTTTAATAATACTAATACCAGCCCCGAACATAACTGTTAATAGAAGTGTCACAAGAGAAACAGCCAAAATCAAAAAGACATTTCTCATACGATTTTTAGTGAAATTTCGTTTTGCTAACCGATTCATTGCCTTTTTTGAGACAATTTCATTTTTATTCATAAAATTCTCCCTCCTACGCAATTACTTTTCCGTCACTGATTTTTATGGTACGGTCAGCTTTGGAAGCAATATTAGGATCATGTGTAATCATAACGATTGTCTGATGAAATTGTTCGCTCATTTTTTTCATCAGATCCAATACTTCTTCACTTGTAACCGAATCTAAATTACCTGTAGGTTCATCAGCGAGAATAATACTGGGTTTATTGGCTAACGCTCTGGCAATCGCTACCCGTTGCTGTTGACCGCCTGATAGTTGCGAGGGCATTTTATATATTTTTTCTTTTAGTCCAAGAATATCTATAATTTCTGTAATGAATGATTCATCAGGCGATTTTCCATCTAATTCAATGGGAAGTGTGATATTTTCCAATACATTCAATACGGGAATTAAGTTGTAATTTTGAAAAATAAAACCAATATTTCTTCTGCGGAAAACTGTTAATTCGTCCGCATTCATATTTCCTATTTCTTTTCCTCCAATTTGAACTTCACCAGAAGTAGGATTATCCAATCCACCGATCATATTAAGCAAAGTCGATTTTCCGCTGCCAGATGCACCTATAATGGCGACAAACTCGCCTTGATTGATATTCAAGTCCACACCATCCAGAGCTTTCGTTAGATTTTCATTTTTTCCATAATACTTTTTTATTTGTCTTGCTTTTAAAATAGCCATATCTCGTATCCTCCCGTTTAAATTTCATTTGACACTTCCAGTATAGAAAGAAAAGAAAGAAAAACAATATTGGATGCGTACTTTGACCTTTACAATGCTTAATTTGACCATAAAAAATACGCTCCATCTGTTTTTGCAGATAGAACGTACTTTATCATTAACTAAATATTTTGCAGTGGAAACAAAATAGAAAGGCTAAAAATCCCGTTTTCATAATTCCACTGGCAGCTTCCTTGATATTTTTCCACTGACTTTTGAATATTTTTCTTACCAAATCCATGTAAAAAATCATCTTCTTTTGTAGTAGTTTCAGAAAAATCGTTTGCTGAATTTTCTATGAGAATAAGGAAAAAATGATTTCTGACTCCTGTTTTTACAGTAATCATCCGTTCTTCTTCTGGTAGTTTCATGCACGCTTCAATCGCATTATCAAATGCGTTTCCAAAGATTGTGCTAATGTCCAATCCTTCAATAAAACCACCCTTTGAAAAATCAATTTCTGCCAAAAAATCAATCTGCTTTTCTTTTGCCTGTGCCATCTTATCTTTGAGAATAACATCCAAAAAAGCATTTCCTGTTTGTATATAGTTCCCATAAGCAGATATTTCATTTTGTAACTTTGAGATCATCTTTTCGGTTTCCTGCCTTTTTCCTTGGTTATCTGTATTTCCTGACTCTTTTAACTGTGCTTGCAAAACAAGCAGATGGTTCTTCATATCATGGTAGATTTCCCGCACACGCTGTTCATCCTTTAAGCGTTCTTCATAATATTGGTATTGCACTTTCATTTCTTCTAAAGACTGTTCTTCTTTTTGTTGGATCAAACGTGTTTTTACACTGTCATGTACAAAATGAATCAACAAAACCAAAACTACGAGCAATATGATTATTCCTGTAATTTGCGTTAGTTGTGTCATTAACTCCCACCCAAATATGGATCGGTTTACGAAACTTAAAAGTAATAAAATCAGGGCAAATAAAAAAATGACTAATAATAGATCTTCTCGCTTTGTAAAAATATTTTCCAATTTTTTTAATACTGTTCCCATAAAAACTGCAAGTGCAGTTATCAAAATATGATTTATCACCCCAAGTTCTATTGAAAAATAAAAGCCTAAAGATGAAGTATCAAAAAATCCCGTTATGGTTACTATGATAAGTTCCGATAAGATACAAATAAATGCAAACAGGGAAATAGATAAATAACATTTTCTTATATTGATTTTATATATTGTCCATACAATAAGCGGGAACAGAAAACATTCAAGCAAAACTTTTAGCGTTGATGAAACTGATAAAAAGGTCATAGTTTCAACCAAAAGAACGAACAAAAAAATCCAAAGTACATCTGTTTTCAAAGAAAATTTTTTCGGTGTATAACTTTTTAGTAAAATTACACTAATAAGCCCTTCCCATATCGTAAAAAGTATGTCTGACAAAAATGTTATCATATCTATATTCATAGCATTTTCCCCCAGTATCCGGCTAACGCTTCCATAAATTCTTTTTTCTTTGGCTTACTGACATAAATTTTTTCTCCAGAGTTCAATTCTATTTCCAACTTTTCTACACTTTTTACAAATGCCAAGTTTACAAGATAACCTGTATGGCAGCGAAAAAAGTCAAAGGGGAGTAGCTCTTGCTCAAGGTCTTTCATTTTACGGTAACAAAGAATTTCTTCTGTATCCGTATGTAATAAAAGATTTCGTTTACTGGTCTCCGCATAGTGCAGAGTATTTAGCGCTATCTTAAAAGAACCTTTATCATTGGAAACAACAATACTTGGAATCTTTTTATGATATTTTTCTAACCAACGATTTAATTCTGTTTTCAATCTGTTGTATTTGATCGGCTTTACAAGATAGTTGACAGCCTGATATTGATACCCTTCAAGAGCATACTGAACAAGAGAAGTCAGAAAAAAAATACCGACTGTCTCGTCTATTTTTCGGATATATTCTGCTGTTTTTAAGCCATCCATATCTTTCATTTGTATATCGAGAAAAATTAAATCAATACTCTTGTCATAATTCTCAATTAAATATTTACCATCCTCAAATACAGAGATACGAAATTCTGTTCCTGTTTCCTTAGTATAGTTTTGTATCAGGACTTTCATTTCAGCAACAAAGTCTTTTTCATCATCACAAATTGCTATATGATACATATAATCCTCCCTCAAATGAACTAATTAACTTCTTTTAAAGTTCAGTCCTATTTTTTATGTTTTTATACATAATCCATGTCTATAACTTTCCTATCTCTTTTCTATCTATTAAATCATAACTCAGATCTAGAAAATCTAAGATTTTTGCCTCACTTACACTTCCATCTAACAACATGGTGATCCAATACTTCTTATTCATGTGATATCCTGGCAGAAAACCGTAGGTCTGTGTCAAGAGTCCAACCATATCCGGTTCACATTTCACATTGATGATATCTACGGTTCCTTCCTCTTTCAAACCCAGTTTCGATTTTTCAACTCGCAGAATAGCCGCATACCATTTCCCTTTTTTATGCCGGAGGATTGCGTTCTCCGGAGAACTCTTCCAAAGATATTCCGGAATTGTTCCATATTGTTTTTTTACATATTCAAAAATTTCTTCCCGTTTCAAATATTCCACTCCCCAATGACTCTATTTTATCAATCTCATGATTGTACTTTTCATATTTATCAGCAGGCAGGACGTGCGCCCTGCCTGCTTCCCTATTATAGCATTGTTCCTCTGCTCCTACAATGCAATCCATTCTTTGATTTTTTCTCATTTTTTAGTAAGCAACCAGTCCATATCCCAAAATGGACTGGGAATTCACCGTATAGCTGTTCTGCTTTACCGCATCTCCGCTGTTTCCCTCAATCGTATGTACCGTAGTTCCATCGCAGCTTTCCACGATTCCTACATGGTCACTGGCTCCGTCATGATCCCAATCAAAAAAGATGATAGTCCCTGGTGTCGGAACACTTCCTCCACTCTGCCATTTCCCCTTTGCCTGAAACCAAGCTACACCCTCCGTACAAACAGAAAACTTCGGTACTGCTTCCTTTTGAATGAGTCCTGCCTGATCCGCACACCAGCTGACAAAGCAGGCACACCACTCTTGTCTCTCTGTAAATCCCCACCATGACCAGAACTTCTGACCACCTTCATTCCCAAGCTGGCTTTTCGCAATGGTGACAAGCTGTCCGTTTCCAAATAGGCCGGCAAACCAACCGCCACCGGAATAATATCGCATCACATGAGGCACATACTCCGGATCGCCATAACCCGACCAGCCATGGGCGGCTGCCTGTTCCTGGGAAAACTGCAACGCATTGGCTTCACTGTAACCGCCAAATTTTTCCAACGCCCACGAGATATATCCATTCCCATAATTATATCCCTGCCAACTGAGTTTCAGTTTGTCCATATCCTGGGGACTTTCACATCCGGCTTCC
Organism: Dorea sp. AGR2135; assembly: GCF_000420885.1. Taxonomy (NCBI): domain Bacteria; kingdom Bacillati; phylum Bacillota; class Clostridia; order Lachnospirales; family Lachnospiraceae; genus Dorea; species Dorea sp. AGR2135. Next base: position 131,454 of record NZ_ATVU01000002.1, read on the forward strand.
CGGACACAATCTGCATAATATTGTATCCCCACCTTGATGGAATAGTCGGCATCCTGAATCGCACCGGGAGTACTGGGATACTGGGTGTTATAAGGGCACTCACTGGCCTGCATGGGATCTGTTCCCCTGCCCCCGCTCTCCTGCATCATAATGGCTTGGATTGCCGGAACATATTCTGGGATACCAAATTCACTGGCATACTTTTGAATGGCGGGTGTATGCGCCAACACTTCCGCACTCAAAGCCTCACTGCTCTGGGAATTTCCCAAAAAGGCCGCACCACCAATGATCCCCACAATCAAAATCAGAACAACAAGAACCGCACCACCGCCTGCCATCAGCGCTGCAAATGCAGCTTTCACTGCATGAGCGGCGGCTTCTGCCATGGCTTTCAATCCTCTTCCGGTTGCCTTTGCAGTCTTTGCGCTTTGCTTGGCAGTCTGAACCGAGTGCATGGCAGCCCGTTTCGCTTCCCTGGCTGCTTTCATGGATTTCAGTGCTTGCTTTTTCTGTAAGACTGCCTGGGTTTTCACTTTCTGGGAAGAAACCGGAGAGGCTTTCACCACACGGGGCGCTGTTTTTACCGTCCGATTTCCAGCCTCCTTGATTGTTTTCTCGACTTCCGGCTTGACCTTAATGCTTCTTGTGGCTTCTGTTCGCCCTTTCTTTGCCATTGTCTGCCCTGCCTGGGCAGATGTGTTACCTCTTGCATTTTTCTCTCCCAACGGGGTTGTCGCGGCTTCTCTCTGCTTTTGTTTCTGCGCCTTTACCTTCTCATAGGTTTTCACCGCCAGCTTCTTACCGCCACGATAGGCTGCCGAAGCACTTTCCTTTCCTACTCGCTGTTCCACACTCTGGATGCGGTTTCCGGCATATTCTACCGGGGATTCCTCCCCCGTTTCTCTTCCGATCTTATCTGCCATAATGCTGGACTTTTCTTTTGCTTCCAGCATCGCAGAACGCACCAGTTCCTTCGGAAGCCGGGAGGCAGGATTACGGATCTTCGGACTTTGATCCCGCACTTTTTCTTTGATCTCTTTCAATCACACACCTCCCATCTTTTGTACTTTCTAACGTTCCCTTCCTCGCTTTTTTGATTTCTTCTGCTGGCTCTCCAACTGTTCCAGTTCCCTTACTGCTTCCTGCACCAGCGGATGATTAGCATAATAGGGAACATAGGACAATAATTCTTTTCCCTTCTCCCCGGTCGCCAATGGATATTCTCCCTCGTTATACAGCGGATCGTCTGCATGGTGGAGGGAAAACTCCAAAGACGGAACCATGTGAGGGGAACGTTTGCAAAATCTCTGGTAATGCCGGAATGCTTCTTTTAAAGATGTGCATTCAATACACTCCTCCATCCCATGAAACTCCCCGCATTCAGATGCAAAAAAGGTAATCGTTGTTTCTTCTTTCATAGTTCTCACCTCTCTCTGAAAATTTTCTCTTTATCGAACTGCCGCCTTCTGTTTTTCTTCTTTGCCAGGCTTCAGAGGGTGTGATTCCTGTCTCAGTTCCTGCAGAATATCTTTCAAAGATATCGTTTTCCCTTGTCTTTCTTCCAGTTTTCCGATCTGCTGTTGCAATCGTTCTGTTTTCTGTTCCAGCCGATGGATGCTCCGCATGGATTGGAATAACACCTTCTGGGTTTGAAAGATTATTCCCTGTTCCGGATTTCGCTCTGTGATTTTTGCGGTATCTTTTCCGTTCATTTCCAAAAATGCGTTTTTCAGATGCCCTTTGGCAACATGCAGTTCTTCCGCCATGCTCCCCAGACGGTCAATCTTCTGATCCATCGACAGCATCACCGTATGCAGAGACGATTGGATTTTTTGCAAGCCTTGGGTAAGGTGTATTCCCTTTACCGCACAGGCAAGGGCATCTTTCCCCTTTTCTTTAAAATCAACTACTGCCTGTTCTGCCCGTTCCACAAACTTTCGTTTCCATTCTCCCACCTGAAAACGAAGTGTTTTCACCTGATGTTCCGCCTTCTGGATTGTATTCACCGCAAAGAGTTTGACCTTACTTTCCCGCATCACACCCAGTTGCTTCTTCACCTCTCCCAATTCTTTTAAGACGGTTCCCAGTTGCATTTCCATGGAATCAATATAGTCTGCCATGCGGATCACATCCCTTTTTTCCTGTTCCATGCCCTGCTGTTCCAACAGCTCCAGCAATGCCCGGATACTGCCCTGCTCCCGAAGCGGTTCTCTCGTTTCCTGGATTTCCACTGTTTGTCCTTCTTCCATTTACATTCCCTCCTTCCCAAAAGGGCGCTGCCGAAGAAATTCCAACAGCACCCTAAAAAATATCTTTTCGACTAACACTCTCCTGGTTTCGTTGTCATCAAGCGGTACAGCTTCGTATTCTTCGGGAAACTGTTCTCAAATGGCACCAGATTTCCGGAACACCGAATCAGTCCCTTTCCTGCGCCTACATTGGTGATGTAGGATAACTGGTTCTCGGAAATATTCAAAAGGGAGGCCAGTTCATCCCGGTCTGTGGTTGCCTGATTCAAAAGGATCAAAAACTCACTGTTTGCCAGCATCAGTCTTGCAGTATCCGATTTCAAAAGTTCCTCCACGTTCTGCGTTAAACCTGTCACAAATCCCTGGTATTTACGGATTCTCTTGTAGAGCCGGTAGAAAAAGTCAGCGCTGTACTGATACCGGAACAAGAGATAAAACTCATCGGCAAAGATCCAGGTGGTCTTTCCTTTCTTCCAGTTCTGGATTACCCGGTTGAAAATACTGTCCAAGGTAACCAGCATACCAAGAGGCATGAGCTGCTCTCCCAGTTCCCGGATATCATAGGCAATGATACGGTTCTTCGTATCCACATTGGTTTTCTGTGCAAAGGTATTGAGACTTCCATTGATAAACAGTTCCGAAGACAAGGCAAGCCCTCTGGCCTCTTCTTCCGGCTGGAGCATGAGCTGGCGGTACAGATCTTTCAAGGTCGGCACTTCGCTTTTATAACCGCTTCGGATATATTCCCGGTACACATCTGCGGTACAGCGGTCCAAAATAGATTTTTCCTTTGCTGACAGATTGCCAGCTCCCACTAACTGTTCAAACAGGGACAAAATAAACTCTGACTTCTCAATGAGCGGATTCTTGTCATTGCCATAGGCGGAATCCATATCCAATGCGTTCAGATGGGTATGGGACGTTGCAGAAATGGAAATGACTTCCCCATTCAGCGCTTCCACCAGCGAACCGAACTCGGACTCCGGATCTAAGATGAGGATGTCATCTTCCGTAGACAAGGCAAGGTCCACAATTTCTTCTTTTGCTGAGAAACTCTTTCCCGAACCGCTGACACCAAGCCGGAAAGAATTTCCGTTCAGTAACTTTCTTCGGTCTGCCACCAGCATATTTTTGCTCACCGCATTCTGCCCATAGTAAATACCACCCGGCTGCATGATCTCCTGAGTATGGAACGGGATCAATACTGCGGTGGACTCTGTGGTCAGGGTACGCAGGGCATTGATCTTTCGGATGCCATAAGGCAGTACCGTATTGAGTCCATCCACTTGCTGCCATTTCAAGGTTGCCATTTGGCACAGATGCTTTCTTGCCACGGATAAGATGCTCTCCGTATCCGAATCCAACTGTTTCTTGCTGTCTGCCATATGCACCATGGTAAGGATGCCGAACATCATCCGCTGATCCCTGGTGGTCAGATCATCCAGCATCTCTTTTGTTTCCTTTCTCTGTAGTTCCATATCATAGGGTACAATGGCGGAAAAGTTATTGTTGGCATTCTGGCGTCTCTGCCAGTTGGTCACGTTCGTCTCCACACCGAGCAGACGGTTTTGGATCTCACGTACTGCTTCGTCTGTTGGCACCGGGAGAATGTCAATGGACAGCATCAGATCCCGGCTCAAATCACATAACTCCGAAATCATGTCATCCTTGACATAACTGGCATAATCCTGCATATACAGCACCCTTCCATATCGCTCGTTGATCTTGAAACAGTCCTTGGAAAATTCCATGGACTGGGGACAGATCCAGTCCTTAAAGCTGCTCCCCCGTTTGGCAAACGCCTTCATATCAAAGGGGAAGCACTGAGGCTGGTCAGCCCTGAAAAAATCCCGGAAGATCTGCAGGCGCTGTTCCGCATCCAGTTCTTCTCCAATGGAGGACAGCTTGCTCAGATGGGTGATGATATCCGTTCCCACACGGGCAAAATAGGTCCTTGCCTCATCAATGTTCTTCTTATGGACACTGACCGTCAGATACCGCTCCTGATAAATGCTGTTGTTGGTGCCGCTGACCTTGGATAACAACATTTCGTTGTATTCCTTCCGGTATGTATCCAACCCGTCCTCTTTCATCGGCAACAGCAGGGAGGCTTCAAACTCTTCCTTATTGATTCTTCTATTATTAAGGGTAATCTTGGCAGATGCACCGGAATCCAACGCATTTAACAGTTCACTGTAATCTAAGAACATTTCCGTTTTATCTTCTTTACTTGCAATGGCATAGTTGATATCCGAAAACCGAAAGGATTTGGAAAATTTCGTCCCGGACTGGAACACTCCATCCGGCCAGATCCGCTGGATGGGAATCGCCTGCTGGACAGACCTTGGGACTTTGAACTTCTCCCGGTCCATTTTTAATGCCTGCTGTAAGGTTTTAATCAAACGCACCACTCCTTCCTGACTTCTTTTTCTGCTTCATCTGTTTTTTCCTTGCCCGCTGTTCCCTCTTTTTCAAAAGGACAGAGCCATCTCCCCTGGTCTTTTCTCCAAGGTTCATAGTCTCTTCCATACAGGCATGGTACAGATCCTCGCTTTGAAACAGCAATCGCTTGGGGTATAAAAACTCGGACTTGATATACGCCCATGCAAACTGCTCCGCATTCATGCCATGGTACTGAAAGAAGCCACAGGCTGCGAATGGAGCAGCGCCTAAGATACACAGCCACCCGGTCATTTCCTGCCCCACATAGTCTCCCAGACCAAAATAAATCCCTACCGCCACAAGAATGGCAAGCAGGGAAAAGATGCACTGACGCAGGTTCAGTCCCATAAACATGGACTCCTGATAGTTGCGGATTTCTTTATTCATTTTTACTTCCATTTTTCTCGCTCTCTTTCTTTTATTTTTCTATTCCTATAATCCCATCATTTCTTTCACAATCCGGTCAGATGCTTTTACCGCACCCACCAGTACCAGCAGATTAAACACCAGTTCCCCTACATAATTCCACACAATGGTCACCGCACTCAAAGAAGTATCCCCTACTGCAGGCGGACTGGCAGCATAGACAGAAAAGATGATACAAGCCAGTGCAATGATCGCCCCTTCCAGGCACACTCCCGCATAAGACTTGATAAAGTTTTTTCCCACCGACTGGGAGGGTTCACCCGCAAAGGTGGAAATGGGGATAGGTGCAATGGCAGTGTACATATACAGCTTGAACATCCTTCCATATACCGTAAGGATCATAATAAAGGACAGCACTGTAATCAAAAGGCTTCCCAGCAAGGTCACGATCCACAAGGGAATGGATTCCAGCATGCCCACCTCTTCAATCTTCTCTACAATCTCTGCTGGAAGTTCTGTCACGCCACCCTTTGTCATGCCTGACTGTGCCATGATGGTAGACACAATCCCCTGCACAATGGAAAACAGCGCTGTCATCAGTTCCATGCCATACATGATGGCGCCTTGCGCCAGGGCAAACCGGATAAAGGCTTTCAGGGCATGCTCCGGCTTCTTCATATCCGTAAAACTGCCACAGGTCTTGACAATCCCGGCAGCAAAAAACAAGACCAGCAACCCATATCCAATGGCAGTCAGCGCTCCGTTGATCCCGGTGATGACGCTCCAAATATCCCCGCCCTTAAAAGATTCCGGGCTTTGGGTAAGCAGTGTCCAGATTTCTGCCAGTTTCTCATTCCAGGTGTTCAGTGCAGAGTTTAGGTTCTGCACGATCCAGTTATCACTCAAACAGCTTCACCTCCTTTGCCGGGGCAGGAAGAGTCTCTCCCCGCCCCTTTCCATTTCTTCCTGCTACCCAACGATCAGGTCCAGGATCTCTTTTGCAAAGGTGATGATGACGCCTCCTGCCAGAGTCAGAAATCCATTGGCTCTCTGGCTGGGATCGTGACTTTTTAAGCTCAATCCCACCTGCACCACACCAAATCCCAATAAGATCACACCGATGGCCCGGATCAGGGAAAAGATAAAGGTGGACAGATTGTTGATGACCGCCAACGGATCTCCGGCGGCAAGCACCGGAACTGCCCCTACGGTCATGGACAGTACCAGCGCCACATAAAAGGCAAAGGGATATTTAGGTCCTTTTCCCATAAGTTTCGGTACTGTGGTATGGTTTCCTGTTTGATTCTTTGGCATTTCATTTGTTTTCTTCAATGGCATTCCTCCAATCAAAAAGACTGCTCCCCTCCGAGGATTTCCTCAGCTGAGAGCAGTTCATAATCATCCAGTCTCCTGGTATCAATGGTTACATCTTCATGGGACAGCGGTGCTTTCGCATAATCATAGGGAGGCGCACCGCCATCCTCCGTATATTTCACATTCACATGCTTGTGCAGATCATATTTCTCATCCAAAATAGGACGCTCCCCACGCACCAGCAGCACCGCTTTCCGGTTATCCAAAAGCCGCACTTCATCCGGGGTAAGAAGTTCCCTTCCAGACTGTTGGAAATTCACAGAATAACTTCCGCTTCTTCCCTTGGTCTGCCCGTAGGTATTGGTATCCAGCGTTTCTTTTCCCAGTAGTTCTGAGACATATTTATGCCCCTCTTTTTCATTGCCGCCCAGGTATAAAAATTCATCGCAATTTCCTATGAGACTTTCCCAGCTGTCCTTAAACAAGGCTTTCATCTGGGCGATGTTCTGAATGATGATACTGCAGGAAATTGCGCGCGACCGCATGGTTGCCAGCAGCTTGTCAAAGTCATCGGGCAATGCCACGTTGGGCCACTCATCCATGATGCAGTGTACCGGAATGGGCAGTTTCCCATGGTATTTCCGGTCTGCCACATAGTAAAGGGTCTGGAACAGGTTACTGTAGATCATGCCCACCAAATAATTGAGGCTAGTATCGGCATCCGGGATACAGCAAAACAGCGCAACCTTTTTCTCCCCGATGCTGTAAAGATCCAACTCATCGGTGCAGGTTAAATTGGCGATCTGCTTTAAGTTAAAGGCTGCCAGACGGACACCCACAGAAATCAGGATAGACTTGGCAGTTTTTCCAGCCGCCTGCTTGTAAATGGCATACTGCTTCACCGCAATACTTTCCGGATTTCGCATCTCCAGTCGTTCAAACAGAATGTCCAAAGGTGACTGGTATTCCTCATCGTCCTCTTTTACCTGGGCAGAGCCTAACATTTCCATGATCATGGAGAAGTTCTGTTCTTCCGGCGGTGCTTCATGCAACAGATACAGCATGAGCGCCTGCAGCAAGGCGGTCTCACTTTTCTCCCAAAACGGATCCGAACTCTGCGCCCCTTTCGGGGTGGTGTTACGGATCAGGTTGTTGATGAGTTTTAGCACATCCTTATCATCCCGCACATAGGCAAAGGGATTATAACAAAAGGACGTTTCCGGGTTGATGAGATCAAACACCCGCACTTCATATCCTTCCCGCTCCAGTAGTCCTCCGGTTTTCCGCAGGAGTTCTCCCTTTGGATCGGTGATCACCATGGAACAGTTGCACTGCATGATGTTGACTACAGCGTATGCCCGGCTTTTTCCAGCACCGGAACCGCCCACCACAAGGACATTCAAATTTCGTTTATGCTTATAGCAGTCCAATCCCATGCGGAAGTTTTGGGTTAAAATGAGATTCTGGGTGTACCGCTTGTCCCGGTAACGCTTGCAGATGGAAGCTGCATCGCCCCACTTGGCAGAGCCATGCTCCACCCCTCTTCGATAATTTTTCTTCTGGGAGTAATAAATACCGATGCCTGACACATAGGCAATAGTGAATGTGAACACACACCGCAGCGTGTACGGTGTATAAGTGATAGAAAATGGCTGATCCAGTTTTTCGGTCAGCACTTGTAAGATTTGTAACAGATTGGTATCCGGCTTGATGGCACAGGCAGTGATGGCGCCTGCCCACCAGACAACGGGCAGAAACAACAGCCATACCCAAAGGTCAGAACGTTTCCATGCTACCTCTGCAGACTTCGCTCCTTCTTCGCTTTTTCACTCTTTGGCACTTCCTTTGCTGGTCCGTCTACCCTATGAAAAGAATCCACACCTGGAACAATGGCCAGGCTCCGCCCATTCTCCCAATGCATGTGAATCTGTCCGGCATCATCGATAAATGCTACCGTTCCCTGTAATCCCGGCGGCATCCCTGCCTCATCCATAAAGTCCAGGCAGAGCCTTGTTCCTTCGGGATACCGCTTTCGTAATTGTTCCACTTGTTTCTGATGATACATCCTCATAGACATCCCTCCCTTCTGCTACCAGAAGAAGCGCCTGCTGGTGTTTGGTTTCATGACCTTTAAGATCACACTGTCAATGCCATCGCTGTACCTACCCATGGCCAGATACTTGTCCCGCAGCCGATTGAGGGCATTGCGAAGTTCCCGCTGTTCTCCTGTGGTGATGGGAAGCCTTTTCTCAGAAAGTTCATAGTCCCGGACTTTCTGCAGCATGGCTTCTGTAGCCGGACGAACCTTCCCCATCTGACTCTGGGCTGCCAGTTCGTCTTTTAATGCCACCGTGAACATATTTTTCATGATATTGTCTGTTTTCAAATAGTAATCTGCCATCTTGGGCACCTCCTTTGTTACACCCAACATACCACAAGAACCCCGCAATAGCTATCCCAACAGCGGAACTTTTTCAAGAACTTACCGCTCCGGCTGTTTCTCTTTTTTCTCCTTCTTCGGCGCCTGCTTTGGCGGTTCCTCAAAGGAAAAATCATCCTTTGAAAAGGTGTGCTCCTGTTCCCCGAAGTTTCGTTCCATATGGTTGTGGATGGTATAGGCTGCCTGACGCACATCATTTAAAAAGCCACGCAGTTCCTGGGGATCTTTCTGACCGTTCGCCTGCATCTCTGCGATTTTCCCAAACTGAAAACCGGACACGTCTGCCCCATACCGCTTGCCGATCACATAGGCGGCGCAGTATGCCTGGGCATTGACTTTCTTTCTCACATAATTCCCATCATGCTGGTCTAATGCTGCACACGCCAGTTCCCGGTTCACCGCATGGAACGTTGTATTCTCATCCATGCCATTGCGCACATATACGGTACGCTGTTTTGGGATATACTGTGCCTGGATGCCCTCCGGCAGATTGTCTGCGATCTGCATCTGCACTGGCTGATCTTTTAACACTGCATGGATCAACTCTTCCATGGAACGCTGTGGACGTTCCTCCAGCGGTTTCCCACTCATCTGGCTGATGTCAAAGCCCTTACTGATGGTATAGCCTGTCCTCCGCTCGCCGTCTTTTTCATATTCGGTGCTGACCATATAGGTGTAACCATGCACCCCGGCTTTGGTGGAACGGTGTTCTTTTTTCCAGTAATCATAGGATTTTACCACCGTTGCCTGCGGATTCTGTCCGTAGATCAACAAAAGGTTGGGCGTTTTCTGGGTGTTGCACTGTGCCATAAAATCCAGAAATCCTTTTAAGGACTCCCCATTTTGGAACACTGCCTGCGCCTGGGCATCAACCTCTGCCCACACTTCTTCCCTCTGCTGTTTTTTCATGGCTGCATACTCTTCTTTTGACAGCCGCTGTTCTGGAGCCTGTTCTTCCCCCGCTCCACCTGGGATCATATTCGTTAAATCCATATCGCCTTACCTGCCTTTCACTTTTTTCTTTTTTCGCTGCTGGTTTCTCGGTTTTCTCCGGCTCTTCTGTGTCTGCCTACGCTGTCTCTGCTCGGTTTCAATCTTCTTTAGTTCCTGCCGGACAGATGGTTTCTCCCATTTCCGGCTAGTTTCCTGCCCGGAAAAAGAAGCGCTGTTGTGCGAGGAAGGTCCGGACAGATTCCCTGCCTTCTCCGCCTGGGTAAAATTTTCTCCTGTAGGAGTAACTTCCCCCACATCAAACAGATGCTCTTCTTCGTCTAATTCAAATTCAATGGTTCCTTCCGGCAGTACCACCTTTTCGGTCTTTACCGGAAGCTCCTCCTTTCCTTCGGTTTTCTCGGTAAACTCTGCATCGATCACACGCTCTGCTTCCCGCACTGGCGCTTGCTCCACCACCGCTTCTCCGGCTTCGGATTTGACAAAGTCCAGATTCATCTTATCCAGCACCCGGTTCACCTTCGCTGCATCATCGGCAAACACCATGATTTCTGCAGACTTGGGATTCTTTTTATCCCGGATGACTACATACAAAAGCCCCCTGGATTTGGCTTCCCCGGCAAACTCCCGCAGCCTGTCATGAGGAATGGTGAAAAACTTCATTGCCCGCTGTTCCTTTAACATCCGAAGCAGGTTGGTCTTTCCCCTGGTCTTTTTCTGATCCTTCATCACCGCTACGATCAGCACCGCCAGATTTTTTGCAATGCTCCCGCTGATCCGTAATGTGTGTTCCATGCCTTCCATGGAATACCGGACAATCTGATCCGCCGCATCACCGCCATAATTCATACACTTTCACCTCCTTACCGATTCCGTTCTATCTCTCTTCGCTGTTTCCCGGACATTTCTTGTTCCTGTGCCTTTCCCTGCCTTAACCGCTCTTCCATTTCCAAGGACTGTTTTTCAATCTGCTGACTTAAGCGGATCTTCTTTCGAAGTTCTTTTAATTCCCCATTGATTGCCTGAATGCGCATACCGCCCGGTGCTTTCCGGTATAATTCCCTGCGCTCTTTCATCAAAGAAAGTACCTGTTCTTCCAAGGGCTTCCGGTATGCTGTCAGTCCTTCCCTGGTCGTGATCCCTTCCTCTTGTAAAAATTCCATTTGGCAGATCCTTTGGTCCAGCCTCCGGATATCGGAACGTACTGCATAGGGAATCCGCTTTGGCTTCTTCGGAAATACCCCCATCTGATATAAATAAGAATAATACAGCCTCTGAAGTCCGGTGAGTTTCCGTCTCGGAGATTGCATCTGCGTGTTTCCATACACCTGCCGGATCTTTGGGCGCAGAATCTTCTCCCGGATTTCTGCTTCTCCATATCCTTTTCCCAAGGAACGCAGGCGGATATACCGCTCCATCCCCGGTGTCTTTAAGGAGGGGTACTTCCGGTTCAGCTTCCACGTATAGCCCCGCTTCTCCATTTCTTTGACAAACTGACTCCAGGAAAAACTCACACCAATGGCTTCCTGGATATCCATGCGGATGGCAGTCCTCCAAGTAGGCTTCCCTTCCGCTTCTGCTTTCCACTGGGCATAATGCATGGCTTTTCCCTGATTCATCTGGATCACCGAGAGACCATATTTTCTGCATAATTGGTCGGAAATCTGACGTACCTCGGTAAAATAACTTCTGGCATTGCTGTGGTATTTCTTTCCGTCCACCATGCTCACTGAATTCCATACCAGATGGTTATGGTAATGACTGGTATTCAGATGGGTCGTGATCACCACCTCATACTGTCCTTTCAATAACTGCTCTGCCAGTTCCTGTCCAATAAGATGTGCCAGTTCCGGGGATACCTCCCCTTCTGCAAAACTCTGTACCAGATGATATCCCTGCACCCCGTCTTTCTTATGGAAACGCTCTTTGGTCTTTACCATGTCCACGTAAGCATTTTCACAGGTACACCCCATGGCATCTTCAAAAATGGTCTGTTCCGTCTTTTCCCGGTTCAACGCATAATCAATGGCTTCTTCCAGGGAGCCGGCACTCTTGGTGGTCTTTGCCCGGTCTTTCACATAATCAATGGAACGGTCCAGGCGGTGGACGGGGAGGACGCTGGTATATGCCATCTACCATTCCTCTTTCACCAGACGCCAGGTCTCTTTGGAAATCCGGAGCATTTCCTGTATGCTGGCTTCCCCTGCCATTCCTGTGCCATTGGCGACATGGGCAAGCTGGTTGGCATTATTGCAAAGCCCCGCAATCTTTCGAAGAAGCTCTGCATGATGCTCACAGGGCTTTGTCTGCAGCTGTGCGCCTAAAATCAGGGAACGTAAGAATTCCTCCCTGTTTAACCCACTCTTTGCTACCTGCCCGTCCAGATGCCGAAGTTCTTTCGCATTCAGACGGACAGGAACTACATGGTTTCGTTTTCTCATTCAACCACCTACCTTTTCTTCTTTTCTGCTGTCTCTAAGGGATACACCTGAATCCCTCTGCGTTCCATCTGCCAAAGGAATTCCCCGATTTCCCAGACCTGCCCATTCACATCTACCTGCCTTTCGTCCACAAAGCGGCAGATCCCAATCTCTTTCGTTCCGTCCTCTGCTATCATGCAAAGACTTTCCCCATCCAAAAGGGAGAACCGCTCCAACCCTTCCATATCTCGGAAATGGATTGTTTTCAGTTCTCCCTGTTTCTTTCTGCGTATCCGCATCTGCTCCATCTGCTGATCTTCTCTCTTTCCGGCAACCACACAGCACATCACTCCAATGCCAAAGGCTGCACCTGCCATTGCTCCAAGAGCCATTCCTGCAAAAAACATGTTTCTTTTCTCCTTTCTCGACTGCCGGGGGATTGGGGTTCTCCCCAAAGTGCGTTTGGATATCCAAACGCTATGCTTGCAAAACCAGTTCCACCGATTTCCATCGACTCCCCCATGCAGAATCGATTATGATTCCTTTTCTTTAATCTTGATCAATCCATCTAATGTGGTGCAGATAATATGCAATCGGTCTGCTGTACTGATATCGGTATTCATTGTTCCAGTAACCTCTTTTCCACAGACCACCACCATCCGGCACCGCTTTAAGATTAAGTGGGACATCCGGTTGTATGCCTGCAAATCCTCAGCTTCCCCTTCATCCAGAAAAGGAAGAAAGCCAAATCTCGGACAAATAGGAACATAGCCCAACTCATAAATCTTTCGGCAATATCGCTGCACCTTCACTCTGCTTTCCTCTGCTGGACAACACACATAGGCCATCGCCTGTTCCATCGCCTCACCCCTTTCCTGCATCCACATGGATGCACCTTTCTTTTTCAGAAATAAAGTTGGACATCCATGTGGATGCCCTTTCTATTTCTCGCTCTCTTCTTTTTCCTTTGTTTCCAGTGCAAACTTCACACGGTCACTGCCCAGCTTATAATAGGCATCCGTCACTTCAATGCCTACTGCCTCATAGCCTTCTTCCACCGCTGCAAGGATGGTTGTTCCTGCTCCGGCAAACGGGTCTAAGATTCTTCCACCCGGCTCACAGATCTGAATCACATCCTTCATAAGCTGCAGAGGCTTTTCTGTCACATGGATACGATTCTGAGGATTTCCATAACGGAACACCCCAGGAAGGCAGGACACTGGGCGGTTAATTGGCATCGGGCCATTACTGCCCCACACAATATACTCAGCCTGCTGGCGGAAACGCCCTTTCTGAGGTCGGGAGTTTCCCTTATCCCACACTGCGGTTCCTCTCCAGATCCAGCCTGCCCACTGAAGGGCATCGGTAATGGAGGGATACTGTCTCCAGTCAATAAACAGGCAGATCGGCGCCCCGATTTTACAAGCTTTTCGCACATCATAAAGCCACTCTGCCATCCAGTGAGTCCAAGAACGCTGGTCCTTATTATCCCCATCAAAATCCGGCAGGGCATTTTCCGCTTTCATACTACTGTATTTCTGGTTGGTCGTGCGATTTCGCTCATTCTGTTTTGTTCCCCCGGACGCATAAGGCGGATCGGTGATGACTGCATCAAAGATTCCCGGCTGAAATGCTTTTACCAGTTTCAGCGTATCTCCATGTAAAATTGTCCAGTTTTTCCCTCCGGTATATTCCTCCGGGTATGTTCCTTCTTTCAATAAGTTCCCTAACTGCAGGGTATTTTCCATAGGCATCATCCTTTCTTATCAGCGCTCCGGCTGTTTTTTACTTTTCTTTTTATTTTTCTGAATACATTCCAAAAGCTGCAAACGTTTTTTCTGCGTTTCTGCATCTGGCACACTCAACTCGGTTTCTACATATTCACTAATGATATTCAAAGCCTGATAGTAGCTATCTGATTTCATCACTCGCTCATACATTTCATTTGCCTGTTCATCCATGCCGTCCTTAATCAGCATTCCACCTGCCGCTCCTAAAATAACGAATACATTTCCATCCATTCCTAAGAGATGCATCTTCGGGCGTTTCGGAACATCTGCCTGATTTTCTTGTTTCTCCAGCTTTTCTTTTGAGACTTCCGGTTTTGCCTGTTGAAATTCAAAATCCATTGGTCGCCAAAAGTGTACACACAGTTCACCACCCTCTACCGGAATTTCCTGCTGTTCAAAACCTTCTCCCCATCCATCACTATACTGTCCGGTAAGATATTCACACAGTTCCGATAATTCTTCCGTTTCCAGATACTCCTTTAGTTCTAAAATTGTACAGCCATATAGCACCCCATCGGCTTCTTTCACGGATGGAACTGCGGATAACACTTTTTCTTTGATGGCAGCACTTCCGTCAAAGTAATCCATCAGATTATCTCTCCTATCATTCTCATATCCGACACGGCTGTATTCCGCAATCTTCTCTTTAATTTCAGAAACATACGGTATCAAATCTGCTCCATCAAAGAGTACCTGTTCTTCTTCTAATTCATGGTATTCCTCTCCTTCCCAATCTTGTTCCATCTCATTTGGAAGAAATGTTCCTGTCAGTGGTGTCAATAATTCAATTTTTAAAGTATCTTCCATTTGTCTCACCTCCCTAGTTCCCTTCGCTGTTTTTGCTGTTTTTCCCATGCCTGTTTTGCCAGATCTCCATAATCGGATCCTTCTATCTGAGGTAAGTTACAGACCACGGTATAATTTTTCCCATACTGCTCCTTTAACTGCTCGCATGCCCATCGCCCGGCAAAGTCATTATCGGTGCAGATTTCAATCTCTGTCACCTCTGAATGCTCTTTTAGGAAATGTTCCAATGCATCCGGGCGTTTCATCTTCTTCGTTGCTTGTTCCGCACCTTCTTTTGGTGCTGCAATCCCGCCTAGAGACAGGCGGTACTTATCGGTCCATCCATCTTCCAGTGTCATGTGAGCAAGGGCGTCAATGCAGGCTTCATATACTGCCACCCGGCAGCTTTTCCCTAAAGGTGGAACACAAAAACTGTATTGTTTTTCACTGCCTTCCTGTTCCATCCGAAAGCTCTTTCCCCGATTATCATAGATTCCTCGCAGGAAGGCATACTTTGCATGTTCCTGTTCATCCAGTCCAACAAAAACAGCGTTATGATATGGGGAGCTCTCATACAGGATTCCAAGCTGCACACAGTAATCCAGAACATCATCCCGGATTCCCCTTTGGTTCAAATACCTCCGCACCCGATAAAAACTGTCATTTGGCACGGGAAGGACAAACTCCTTCTTTTTCGGGGCTGGCTCTTCTCTTGGAATATACACAGGAGTCTGCTCACACAAGGCTTTCACTGCTTCCGTATATTCCATGCCATCTACCTGCATCAAAAACCGTAGTGCAGACATTCCACCAATATCCCTAGATTTCCAATGCCATTTGCTGGTAATCTCATTGATTTTAAAACTGTCATGATCCTGAAGCTGCCATTCATTTCTTGTCCGTGTTTTTTTCAGTCTCCCCGGCTGATGCATTTGCAGATACTCATAGGCTCTCACCTGCTTGGCTGCCTGATATTCTTCTTCTGTAACCCAAGCCATCAGATTACCGCATTGCGAAGAGCCTCGACCTTATCGGTGCGCTCCCACGGAAACTCTTTTCTTCCGAAATGCCCGAAGGCGGCTGTCTGTCGGAAAATAGGATGGGTAAGGCGCAGGGTATCCACGATCTGCTTTGGCATCAGTCCAAACACCAGAGGGATTGCCAGTTCCAGACAATCATCGGCACACACTTTTCCCGTACCAAACGTATCCACCTGCACCATCACCGGCTGGGCAACCCCAATGGCATAGGCCAAAGACACCTGACATCTGCTGGCAAGTCTCGCAGCGACAATGTTCTTGGCGATATATCTGGCCATATACGCTGCCGAACGGTCTACTTTTGAACAATCCTTCCCGGAAAATGCTCCACCTCCATGGGGAACCATGCTGCCATAACTATCTACCATTAGCTTCCTTCCGGTCAGTCCTGTATCCGCATCCATGCCTCCGCAGACAAAACGACCTGATGGATTGATAAAAATTTTTGTATCTTCATCTGGCGGAAGGAGACGAAGTGCCGGAAGAAGCACCTTTTTTCGGATCTCTGCTTCCAGTTTCTTCAGATTCTTGTCCTCCGTATGCTGACAGGACACTACCACACTGTCCAGTCGGACAGGATTTCCGTTTTCATACTCTACGGTCACCTGAGCTTTTCCATCTGGCAGAAGCCCCTGAATATAAGAGCTTTGTCTGCAAGCAGATAATTCCCGGACAATCCGATTGGCCAGCACTACGGGCATGGGCATGAGCTGCTTCGTCTCATCACAGGCATATCCGATCATCACTCCCTGATCCCCTGCCCCTTGGAACCAGTCCATCTGATTGTCAGACACCCCTTCTCTTCGTTCTTTTGAAGTATCGACTGCCCCCGCGATATCGGGACTCTGCTGATGGACAAAGGTATCCATTGCAATCCCCTCACTGGAATACCCAATATCAGACAGTACCTTTCGCACGACTGCAAACACATCCGGTTCATAGGCACTGGTAATCTCTCCCGCCACAATAATATTTCCTTTTGTAGCAAGCACTTCGCAGGCTACTCTGGAATTTTCATCATTCTTCAGACACACATCCAAAATTGCATCTGCAATCTGGTCACACAATTTGTCCGGATGTCCTTCTGTTACTGCTTCTGCTGTATAAAATTTTCTCATATGAATTTCCTCTCTTTCATGCAAAAAGGCAGGACACCTTCCTTTTTACGGGAATATATCCTGCCTAATTTCTTCTTTATTTGACTGATTTACTGATTATGTAAATTTTAAATGGACTGTAGGTATCTCCAGATAGTTGTAAAAACACACACTTTTGAACACTCCTCCAACACCACATGTCTACATAAATCGCCACGATTTGGTGCATTCTCCTTAACTTCGAACATTTTTAGTGCTGTATCACCATTTCGCAGCTGCAACTTGTCTCACATTCTGCACTTTTCGGGTACTTTTGAACACTTCCTGATATCATCTACCTCAAGAGATGCTGGAGATACCCAGAGAGCAGAAGAAAGTGCCCATCTTTAAACACTTTTCCTGTTTAAGTCCCTACTTTTACTGCCACAAGGATGTTCCGGGCTTCCTTCCACTCATAAGAACAAGTCACCAGTGTCAGAGTTTTCTCACAACCTATGCCATCTACCCCTGTTTCAAACAGCGACAGCGCTTTTGCCTGCTGTACATAAGCCTCCGCACCCTGCGGACTGTGAAAAGATGCCTGCTGAAAGTCAAACATGGACACATCGGCTTTCAAGACTGCCACTATCTGGTATTCTTCCATGCCTTCCTGTGTCTGAAAAAACACCTTGGGATGTGCTTTCCAGTAATCATAGGAGACGTACTGATCCAGATTCCCGAACATTGCACCGCTGTTCATGTTGTGACCGTAGATGGTCAGATTCTCGGATTCTCCCAGAATACAGTCTGCCTGGAGGAACAAACTTCCATTGATGTCGTAGTTTCCCCGGTAATCTCTCCGTAGATAATACTCTGGATCTTCCGCATTGCTCTGCAGTACCGGATAATCGATGCCACTCTCCGGGATTGTAAGCCAGCCCCGAACATCCGGATACTTGCTCTGGAGAGAGCGAAGGTCAATGGCAGACACTTCCGGTTCTCTTCCAGCCTGTTCATCTTTTTGCCCTGGAGAGTCCCCGCCCGGAGGAATATCCTCCGGGAAGCAGGTTTTTAACTCCTTCACCAGTTCCCGGTTCTGCCGGGGAACGGCCACATAATCATAATAAAGCAGCGCTGCACTGAACATACAGATAGCACACAATACTGCCTGCAGAATCCACAGCTTATTCTTCTTTTTTCGCTTCATCCGCTTTTTCCGTTTTTCCATGTTTCTTCTTATAAATTATGGTTACCATGAGTCCGGCTACTGATACTCCCAGAAGAACAAACAACAGGACTGGTTTCCAGTGATTATCCCCTGTCTGCGGTACACCCGGTGTTTCCGGTGTTCTTGCATCCTTCATCTCCACTTTCTGAATCTCCATGGTATCTTCCAGTGTAAATTTCACATCCTCTGCGATCTCATAACCTTCCGGTGCGGTGATCTCACGCAGAGTCAGCTCTTCCCCTACTGGAAGTTTCTCTACCAGATGAGGTTTCCCGTCCGTTACCCACTCTTCCAGAATCTCACCCTCTTTATTTAAAATCTGCAGCTTGGCTCCTTTCAGTTCTTCGCCTGTGGTAATATCTGTTTTGGAGATTTCCACTTTGGAATAGGCATCCTTCATCTCCACCTTGGTCACACTGCCATCTTCCTTTACTTCAAACTCGATATCTTCTGCAGATACATAGCCCTCTGCATAAGGCGGCAATTCTTCATGGAGCGTATAAGTTCCCTCTGGCAGTCCATATACCACGTGCGGTTCTTTCGTACTGATCCACTCTTCCACAATGTTGCCCTCTTTATCGATGATCTGCAGCTTGGCTCCTTCCAGTTCTTCCCCGGTTGTAGCATCGGTTTTCGTAAACTGGCTCTCAGTCGGCTGGTTTTCCACCTCTTTGGTCAGCTGGATTTCTGCAAGGTTCTGGTCTGCGTAAGAGGCATCGATTTCCCAGATTTCCTCATTTGGAAGATAACCTGGTTTTCTCACTTCCTCTTTTACATAATATTTCCCATGATACAGGTCGCTGTCAAAGGTAAGCTGTCCATTCTCATCAGTGCCTTTCTTCTCCAACAGAGTATCCTTTTCAACAAGAACCTCACCCTGCTGGGACAGAATATCTTCTTTTGCATACAATCCAAAAATAACGCCTTCCAGCTTTTCTTCTGTGACAGCATCTTTCTTTTCTACAGAAATGGAAATCTTCTGTCTCTCATTTTTATAGGTAACCCCTGCATAGACTACTGCCTCTGTATCATCTTCTGGAGTCAGCGTGAATTCCTTCTGTTCCAGATTTAGGACAAAATGGTCACCTGCCACAGTTTCTTTCAGATAATAAGAACCCAATGGAAGATTGTTCACCACTGCTTTTCCTTCTTTATCTGTAACCAGTGTTGCTACCAAATCATCTTTTTCATAGCGGATAACCGGATTGCCCTGCTCATCCTTTGCTCCGTCTGTGGAATAAATCGTATCCTTTGCGTACAATTCAAAAGTTGCCCCTTCCACGCTGGATTCTTCATATACAAAGTCATGGAACACCCCGGTATCGGTATCCTCTCCGCTCACTGCATCTTTGATCTTTCCTGCCAGTCTCTTTGCCTTTGCAAGCAGGGAATCTCCCTTCACCTCTACTGGCTGTTCCCCGGTTTTCGTTAATGTCAGGCTTCCCACCTGTTCATCATTTGGCTGCTCGACTTCCACGATGACTGCTCCGGTATCCGGATCGATCTGATGGGCGCTGTCAGAAGAAACCTTGATCACGATGCCCTCTTTCGGATTTTCCTTATAAGTACCTTTTCCAGTCACTTCCAATGGAGAAAGCAGTTCTTTTCCATCGTACAAAGACATCTCATATCCCTGTCTTACAAAGCCTTCCGGTGCTTTCACTTCTTCAATCCGGTAAGTAGAACATTTCAGTTCTTCCGGTGTTACCAAATAGCCTTCCTCATTGGTCTTGAAAACACTGATAGTCTCTTTCTTCGGATAGAATACGGTCTGCTCTACATATTCCTCTTTTTCCATATCAAAGATTTTATAAGATGCGCCTGCTTTTAAAACCGGATTTCCTGTCTGTGCATCCTTTTTCACAATCTTCAACAAAAATTCAAATGGACGATCATCAAAGATTCTCCATACCATAGGTTCTCTGCTGTCCTCATCTACCTTTACTAAAAACGGAGCAATGGCTTTCAAATTCTCCGGCACCGTACTTTCTTCTACAACATAAAGACCATACGGAAGTTCTGGGCTGATGGCATACCCCTTTTTGTCGGTGATGAGTTCCGGTACTGGAACCGCCTTGCCATCCACATAGGTCACTGCAACCTCTTCCTTACTGAAATCATATCCTCGGAAATCCTCTGCAGTAAACTGGTTTCCATTGGATGGTTTTAATTCCCCGCTCTCTACTTTAGAAAGACTGCTCACCAGATAGACTTTGAATCCTGCCCCTTCCACAAGGTCTGTTTCCGTCTGATCTCCATCCTCACTGATCTTGATAAGCTGAAAAGCCTGTTTCTTTACCTGTTCCTGTACCGTCAGGTCTCTTGTAACCTCTGCCACTTCCTGTCCCTCATAGGTGAGGTTCACTTCATACTCCGTGGCATCTACCGTATAACCTTCCGGTGGCGCAATCTCTTTGACATACATTTTTCCCAGATTCAGTTCTGAAAATTCCAGAGTACCATCTTCCTTGATCACACCCTGGGCGATGAGACTGTCTTTTTTAAACAACACACCTGTTTTCCCATCTGGATGTACAATGTCCTCTCTGGCATACAGACCATACACCGCTCCTGCAAGGGCACTGTCTCCCTGCGGAAGAAAGTCTTGTGTTTCCTTATCAATCTTTTTGATATGGACAGCCCCTTTTACTCTGTCATCCTCTGCTGTGATCAGAACGGTTTTCCCTGCTTTTACATCCACCTTATGGATCACATCACTCTGCACATACTTATCCGGAGCCTTGATTTCTTTCACATACACCGTCTTAATGGCAGCTTCGAAATAATCACTGACTGCTTTCCCATCTTCCCCGGTAGCTGGCATTTCCATCAGCAGATGTTCACACTTGCTGTCTGTATAAATACCATACACCGCGCCATCCAGTGGATTCTTGGTATCTGCATCTTTTTTGAGAAGTTCAATTCTTGTCATCTCCAGCCAGTTGACTGTAAAGCTGACTGGATTGGCCTTTTCCGATTCAAACACTCCGATATCCTGATTATTGTTTCCGGTGGATAACACCAAAGTTCTCCAAGTCTCTCCCACAGAACCGTGCAGTTCCCCGGAGGAATAGGTTCCGGTATAAAGCATTGGTGCGGTCAGATAAAAGGTATCCCCGCCGTAAATCTGCAGACTTCCATTCTCTGTAGAAGTTCCCTTGGTCTTGTTATAAACCGTAATATCTTTTGGAACGCTCACAGATATATAGTTTCTATGGTCTCCGGACAGTGTGATATCCGGTGTTTTCTGCACATTTCCGTCACGGACTGCTTTTACCGATGTCTCAGAAAGAGAAATCTCTCCTTTCGGCGGTTCTTCCATGGCAAACAAATGGTCAATGAAAGCAATCACACCTGCTTTTACTAAATCCTCATACTTACATCCTGTAAATCCTGCCTCGCCTGCATAGGCATAGCTGGCTGCGATATGGGTATACACATACTTCTCTTCTTTTGTCTTTCCGGACAGATAACTTCCGGTAATATCCCCGGCGCCACCATAACCATAATACAGCACTTTCTGCAAATTCTTATTGCTGTCCAGAATTTCCGCTACATAATCTCCACTTGGCGGTGAAGAACGATGGGACTCCAGACAGTAAGCAATCTTTCCGTTCACCGTAAACCAGCAGGTCAGATAATTTCCAATATAACTTGGATAATAAATGACCTCCCCTTTTTCCAGACGTACCGTACTTCTGGCAGTAAAGGTATTGTCTGCACCGGAAAGCATCATCACTTCCCCTTCCTCAATTTTTTCTTCCAATTCTCTCGCTTCTGCCTGTGCATCTGCATCCCCTCCGGATACGGTCACTTCCACATCCGGAAATTCCTGCACAGGCGTCTCCGAATCTTCTTCGGATTTCGTATCCTCTTTCTGTTTCTGCCCACCATTTTCTTCTGCATGGGCCTGTCCTTCCATATCCGTCAGGATAATCTTACGAGTAACCGGGTAGCCATCACGCTCATCTTTTGGCATAACCCAGTAAGTTGCAACATAAGTCCCTGCCTGGTCTGGATGATACGCACCGCCATCCTCTGCTTCGATACGTTCCAAAGTCACATCCTCTTTTTCCGGATCATACTGAATCCCTTCCATGCAGGTCTCTGCCATAAATTCCTTGTCGGAAACATCTTTGGTGATATCCTCTGCAGTCACTGTCTGCTCAGAAACTTCCGACACCGGATGCTCCGATTCTTTCTTACTTTCTTTTTCTGTCACAGCATTCTGTGAAATTTCATTTTCTGCCGCATGGACATCCGCCAAATTTCCAAGCGGACTAAGACCCATGAGCAATGCGAGCCCGAAGGCTGCAAGTCTTGTTTTGATATTTCTGCTCTTCATTGCATTCTCCTTTTTTCGTTAAAAATACCGCAGAGGCTTTCCCCTGCGGCTTTGTTATCTGCTGACTTCTGTTTTCTTTTGACTGGGTTTCTGTCTGCCCACTTCCTGTCTTGTACGTTTTAACGCATCGGTAATGGAACGGCTGGAAATCCCATTTTGATGACAGCCTTCCACAATCCCCATAAAATAGAGGTCAGAGGGAATGGCTGGCTGGTCTTTATACGGGGCATTCATGGTATATGCCATCACTTCCCGTTTCACACCATCCTTCCCCTGGACTTTGACAGTCTCCTTTCCATACAGATGGGGATACCCTTCGTAAAAATCCAGGCTCTTTTCACACTCTGATGTAATCTTCCAAAGTACTCCTTCTACCCGACTTCCCTCTTCCGGCAGAATGGTGGCAACACCGCTTCCCTTACCCCTGCCACAAAATGTCAAGCGATACCCTTCCAAATGGACAGGCTCTACTACAGAAGCAGCCGGACAGCGGTATGCCATCTGATCTAAGTTCATGTTACTGCCATAGGCAAAATAATACGTTTCTTTCATCTCTACCTCCTATCGAGCATCCTCTGCCCGATGATTTCTGTTCAAACATTCGTACTGGCTCCGGTCATATCTCCACGCCCGATCCCCTTCCAGATTGGCAAGCAGATGTTCCTGGACATTTTTATATTCCGGTCCAATGAGCCCCAGCCGCAATAAAAAGGTACGGAAGGTAAATGCCGGATTTTCTGTAATCTCTGTTTTCCGCATCTGGGTGCATTTCTGATTGATGGCCTGGGCGGAAATGGCAAGCGCCAGGGTGATATTTGCCCGCACCTTTCCTGCATGGAGGGTGCTTTCAAAACACCGCCATTCCAGCGTTCCCTTCGAAAACACTGCATGCAGGTTTAAGGCATAATACCGGGTACTGTCATAATGATCATGACTTCCATCCCTGCCTCCGTACCATATCTGTTTCAGCTTTTCCATAGAAATGGTGCTGTTTGGCATCCTGCGGATTTTTTCCAACACAATAGGGCGTACTTTCTGACAATAGTTGCTTTCTCTGGAAGTCTGCACTTTCAATGCCTTAAACAGAATATCCTCTTTCGAATACATAATCGTCATGGCATTTTTCAGGCTCCTTGCCGTATGATTTGAGGCATCCACGTGAACGTGCTGCCCACAGGATTCATTCACTCTTGCCCGGTGATGTCTGAGACACCTGACTACTTCCTGTAGTTTTCCCATCTCAGAATACTCAAGTTTCGGGCTTACCATCTCCGTACTATATTCACTTCCGGCATGAACCATCTGGCCACGCTCCCTGCGTTGTGTATAGATACTGCCATCATACATAAACTTCCATTTTTTCCCTTCTCGGTCCATCACAGACCATGTTTGATAATATCCGCCATCATAAACTGCGCGTGTTCCAAACAATTCTGCCACTGCTTCTGCAGCCCTCTGTCTGGTAATACCTGTCATCTCAATCTCTGTACCAAAGTATTGGTTCTGAATTCCAATTGCCATACTGCCTTACCTCTTTGTCTTTTCATCCTCTGCCCGGATTTCTGCATCTGCCTGCCGAAGAAGCGTTCCGATGGCTTCGATCACGTTGACAGTCACTCCATTTCCAGCCTGTTTATAAAGCTGGCTGTCCGAAGTATCCTGTTCGATGCGGTCAATCTGCCAGTCATAAAACCCCTGCAGTCTCAGACATTCCCTTGGCACCAGTTTCCGGATTCTGCCCCGATAGGCAACTCCATGCCTATCTGTGGCAGTAATGGTGAACATCGGCTCTTCCGGCTCCTTCATCCTCCGGCCATTCTGCCGGGTTTCTTCTCTTCCCGGAGTCAGCACTGCTCTGGCACCTTCCTCTTTTAATACACCGGAGCATTCTCCTTTGTGATTATGGATGCCGGACTGTCTGGTATTCAGACATCTGCAATGCTCTGTCACCAGAGGTGGCGGAGACAAATCCACAAAATGAAGTGTCCCCTGCTGGATTCCTGTGGTCAGGGTATGGGCGATTTGATGCCCCACACGCCCTCTCCGGGTGTTCATTCCTGCATATCCCAGGTCAATGCTGTCTCCCGGATACGCCATCTTATATCCCTGCTTGGTATTCTCTTTGATAGGAACACCAACCTCATATAATCCGGTTTTTCCACCAACGCCTCCCGCTCCGGAAGTCAGGGTACAGCTTAACCCTTCGGCTTTGTAGATTCGTTCCCCCTGTCTGCCTGTCTGGACTTGAACAAGAGGCGTTCCATTTGCTGTTGGGAAAGGTAATATTTTTCCGGCACATCTTCGATCAAGATATCCGACAAGATACACCCGCTTTCTGGATTGGGGGACTCCAAAATCCTTGCTGTTAAGCACTTTCCATTCCACACCATACCCCAGCTCAGATAGCGTACTGAGGATGGTGTGAAACGTCCTGCCTTTGTCATGCGAAAGCAGTCCGGGAACATTTTCAAGGATGAAATACGCAGGTCGCTTGTCTGCAACCAGTCTGGCAATCTCGAAGAACAGAGTTCCTCTGGCATCTGCAAATCCTCCTCGCTTTCCGGCGATAGAGAATGCCTGGCAAGGAAATCCTGCACACAAAAGATCAAAGTCTGGCATTCGCTCTGTTTCGATTGTTCTTGCGTCATTACAAAACCACTCCCCTTCTGTGTCGAACAGCAATCGGTAGTTCTTATCCGCATAAGCATCCACCTCACAGTGCCCTACGCATGTAAAACCGCCTGCGCGTCTTAACCCTTCCCGGAATCCCCCGATCCCGCTGAATAAATCAAAAAATCGAATGGTTGCGGCTATCAACCTCCTTTGCTGAGAAAAGCAGGCGGCATGTTTTCTTTCCCACACCACCTGCTGGTTTTTAAGTTCTATGTATTTGGCATTATGCAATCTCTTCGGTTTCTTCCTCGGATTCTGACAGTTCTTCTTCCTCATCTGCATCTTCGGGAAGTTCTGAATCTGGTTCTTCCTCTTCCAGTTGTGCGGATTCCTCGAAGTTCTCATCGTCTGGTTCTTCCTCCGCAGCTTCCATCCCTTCGATTCCCTCTTGGGTAATCTCTTCTTCACTGGTCTCTTCTGCAGGTCCTTCTGCTTCTTCCAGTCTGTCTGCTTCTGGGGTTTCTTCCGGCTGTTTCAGTTCTTTCCATTTGGCTTCTACCTCTTCCACCGCTTTTTCAATAATGCGGATGAGAAAATCTTTCTGTTTGATGCCTTCCTTTGCGACTGCCCATTTGACTCTCTGGAATAATTCCTCTGTGACCTGTACTGCTAATGTTCTTTTTTCCATGCTCTCTTCTCCTTTATCTTCCAGTCTGTTAAAATGTTCTTCAATCACCTGCTGGATGAATATCTGTGTACTCGTGTCCTTCTCTTCGATCTCGGCTCGTACTTTCTCATGTAATTCCACCGGGATCTTTCCGCATATGTTCTTCATTTCTGCCATCTGCGTTTCTCCTTTCGTTTTGTTATACACAACATACTCCAAAATTTGAAAGAAAGCTATTCACAATACCCACTAAAGAATCCATGTCAAATGCATGCAAAACCCAAGCAGATCCAACAATGCCATACTTTCTTTGTCCATAGGCCTCACCCCCTTTACTCCTGCTCCATCTGAAATAAAAAATCCAGCATCTGATCGGGAATTTCTTCCTTTTCCTGTGCTGGTATTCGTTCCATATCGCCACTTTTTAGTTCTTCCCGAACAGTCTCCTGAATCAGTTTCCGCAAGGTTTCCCGCTCTTCTTTTTCTAAAATCACATCCACCAGATACTGATTCCTCTGCCCTGCCGGAACATCCATTAGAATTCGCCACGCTTTTTCATGCTCCGGATTTTTAAGGTTTGGGCGGAAGGAAAATACCGGGCGGCTCACAGCGTCCTCATCTGCCCCACAATCCGTTCATATCCGGCTGCGTTGGCATGGACGTCTGTTAGGTAAATCGGTCGGCACAAGCGGTCCTGTTCGCTGACACGGCGCTGAAAAATAGCCGCTCCGCCTCCCATGAAAACGGAAGGAACTGCCCGCAGATCAAAGCCTGCCTCGGTAATCGCAGACAGTATTTTTTCAATATAAATCCTGCCCTGTTTCTCAATCAAAGACACGACTTCCACAGGTATACTGCAGGATTGTCCATTCAGCACACGCTCGATCTGTGTTTCTGTAACGGACAATCCCGTGTTTCTGCGCACCTGTTCCAGAATCTCATCCATACACCGAATGACTCCCAATTCCAAACTTCTGCAGGTAGATGCATTGGGAACAGCGTTATCAAGCCGCATTAAGTCTACGGTCCAGCCCCCAATGTCAATGAGAAGAACAGACGGTTCATCCTTTAAATATTCCGGGTAAAGAGCCAGGGCCGAGTACCCCTGGGGGAACAGTTTCACATCCTCAATCTGGATTTCATAGCGTTCCCCTTCGTAGAAAAATCGGACGGGCTGTTCCTTTCGAAACAGATACTCCTTAAATTTCTGCTTTTCCCTTCCAAAACCGGCAAGAGGAAGCCCGGCTGCAAGAACAACCTTGACAGTTCTCTCTCCTTTCCGCTTCCGAATCTCCTGTGCCAGTGCAGCCAGTGTCAAAAGATAATAATTGTCATTGGCAGTCTTATCTTTTACTAAGGTCTGCCGCCCAGTCCCGCAGACATAATACTCTCCCCGATACTGAAGAACACCCTGCATCGTATAAGGCTCATATTCATAGCGGATAATCCCTGTAGGGAAACACACTTGTTTTGTCTTGATGGCATAATACCCGTGATCGATTCCAATCACCATTTCCTACCACTCCCTTCTTCTATTGTTCTGTAGAAAAATCTCCGGAGAAAGAACTTCCCAGAGTTTGAAATTTGTTCCGGTTGGAATTTTTTCTTTCCAGCCTGTTAAATTTTTTATTCCCTGCCCTGACAACCTGTCTGGGCAGGAAGATAGTGAAGTATTCCTTCCAGCACAAGAGCCCGCCTCTGAAAGCGCAAAACTCCTACATTTTGCAGTTCTATCAGCTCGTGGTACGATTCCTTCGTAAGAAAACATCTATGATACTCTCCTTTGTTTCCGAACTGTTCGCTCTGTTCCAGCAGCAAAAACTCCACCATATATCGGGTAGACGGTGCAAACCGTTTTTCACACAACATAGCATCACCTTTCACTGCTTTCACGCCCTCTGATTCCCTTGCCACTGCCAATAATTCATGGATACTGATACTCATATTTTCTATCACCTCCCTCCAAAGATTTTTTCTCTATTTTTCATAATTTTCTGCGAAAAAAAGACAGGCACCTACACGATGTCTGTCTCTGTCGGATCTACCAATCCTTTTTCTTGATACTGTTGTTTTATAATCTCTTTCAGCTGCTTCCGACTTTTCCTGTCCGGTACCTGACCGCAGAAATCCCAAATCCAACGGTCATGAAGATGTTCATCTGCTTCTGTTGGATCCCAAGATACAATACTGCTGGTCTCATCATATAACTGTTCCAGCCTTTGAAACTGCTCGGCAAACTGTCCAGAGTAAGTATTCCAGATTTCCAGATTATATAATTTCAATCCAAGGAAATCTGTAATATAGGTCAGCCTGTCCAAGTCAGAAAACGTCATCTTTTCTTTTCCCAGCAGGATGCCCCTGTCATGCTTTCCGCATAAGAACAGAAAAGCAAACCGTTCCATATCTCTCTGGTGCATAAACATCACCCTTCTTAAAAATAATTCTTTATTACGAAACATTATAAAAAGTGAAACCAGTAAAATCAATATAAAGTTTCTTTATTGCGAAACATTTAGAAGACGAGAGGACTCTATGATGCAGAAAATCAGACCAGACATGGATATTGGAAAAAATATCCAAACTATCCGTTATCAGAATAAACTTACCCAAGACCAGGTCATTGCAAAGCTGAACTTGATGGGGATTTCCATGTCCAAAAGTACCTATGCCAAGCTGGAAACCAACCGTATGAACATCAAAGTTTCTGAACTGGTCGCTCTCTCCCAAATTTTCCATACCGATATCAATGCATTCTTTTCCGGGCTTCTCTAGTTCTTAAAATCAATTTTTTTATCATCATTTAGCAAGTGAATAATATATTTCCCACGCAATTCAATGAGAAACTTTATTCGCCTATCCATTTCTGAAATACTTTCTTCATCCTTAAACAAATTATTAAATGATATCAACGTATCAGTTTTTTCAATTTTTTCCCTTTCTAACTCATAAATCAGTTCTTCCCAATTCCTTCCCTCATTATATAGTTTGTATACTTTATCAAATATTCTAGTAAAATATATTTGTTGACAAGTATACGTCATATATTCTCTGAAGGACATTAGCGTATCTACTTCCGTGGGAAACTCTTTCCAATTATCTTGTAAAAATTTTAAAAACCAAGGCCATAGTTCATTTAAATCTTTATGAATATGCTGTAAATTAGGACCATAATTTTTTGAAACTATTGTCTTAGGTACCGGAGCCATATTGCCAATTGTATGATATAATTCTTCAAATTTCAATTTATCACAAGCATAAAACTGTGCTTGCTCATGAGGTTGACAACTTTTAGGATTATGCATGATATCAAACAAAAAGTCTTTTTTTATATTTTTATCTTCAATACTAATTGCTCTTCCGCCTTCTACCATTTCTATGTTTGTGAATTTAATTACTTTTCCAAATAATCTAATAAATATTAGTTGTGAAAGAACTGACTGTTCACAATCTACCATTGAATATTCTGAATCAAAACTATACTTCCAAGCGTTTTCGCTTTTCAAATATTCAGAGCATCCTTTTTCCCATTCCAGCATTTCCTGTTTGCTTCTAGCATATTTTTTATGCTTACAGTAACACATATATTATTATCTCCATTCGATTTATTTTCTCCTACCAATAGCTACAAAGACCTCTCCTATTCCAATACAGATTATGTTTATCATAACATACATTTTTCCCTAAATTCCTAGTAAAATATCATTTTTCCGAAGATTTCTTCTGCAATAATCGTTGAATAGAATATTCTTCTGATAATATTGAGGGTAAATTCTGTTTCCAATTTTGATCTTCAAAATTAGCTAAATTCATAATAAAATTTCCCAATTTAACAGCTGTATCTTCAATGCTACACACACCTCTAATATTTTCATCCACCAAAACGTCCTTTATTAAAGGTGAGAAAAAGTAATTTGATGCTTTATATCTAATCAGCAAATAGAATATTTCCCTTAGTTTTTCTTCTTCGCTTAATTTTTGGAATTGCTTAGCATATTTTTTCATTAATCGATCACCTGTTTTATAAAAAACAGTAATTACTGATTTATTTTTCAATGGGAAAATACATATCAACAAATCTTCAAGTGTTTTATGATTCAGCACATTCACATTTTGCAACTTTGTAAAATCAACATTATGCGATATAGGAATTGAAACCTGTGCAGCAATGGGCACCGTATAATCTAAAATGTTGTGATAAATAATTTTATAATTTCCATACCCGTTCTCAAAACTTCTTTTAGCAAAATCTAAATTTTCTTGAAAATCTCTTATATCAACTTCAACGGTTGGTTCCTCTGTATTCCCAATACTATCAAAAAAAGAAACTATTATCTGATCATCTGTTAACTCTGAATGATTTAAAGTATTTTTGAAACTTCTCAACCTTGAATTAAAAAGTTCATTCAAGTATATTTTTAGCGCCAAAGAATCCACTATCTCTTCCGGTTTCATAGTTAATAGTGCTTTTTCACTTTCATAAATCTTAAATTTTTCTTGATCACATTTTGAGCATATCGAATAAAATACACCTGCTTTATTCGTTCCAACGTATTCTTTATCAGAAAAAGGGGTTCTTAAACCTACATATTCCGCTTTCAAAACATTATAATTTTTTTTATAAAGTCCCTTTATATTCTCAAGACAAAAAAATGGCACTGTATGTGATTTATGAAAAGATTTAGATTGATTTTTTAATTCTTTTCCACATAAGACACAACTCGTTTGATCTTGCTGGTTATTAAATCTTTGATTGATCTTTGATTTAACAATGCTTATTTCTTTATTATTTGGTATTCTAACTTCGTTCATTTTTCCCTCATCCAATTTTAAACTTATTAAACCAATTATACTATAGTTCAAATTCCCTAACAATTGGATTTGAATAAATATGTGCTCTTTTTCCAGTAGAAATGTAAGCTTCTCTATGATCTACATAATTGTCATTTTCAAATCCTATTGTTTATGATAATATAAAATTACTTATTAATGCTCGGAGGAACACTATGGAAAAGATACTGTTTTGTAATCTCGATTTATTAAAAAAAACTTTTGACGGAAATGATAATACAATTCTTCATAGAACACGTAATCAATTTTTAAATTATGCAAATGACTTATGTTCAGATGAGGAAAACCATATCTATTTTATTAGTCGTGACCAGAAATTACTCGATTCTGCTAAAGAATACTTTTCTCCTCAAAAAGGCTATCCGAATTTCAAGTTCCGGTTACGTGAAAAAGCACGTGACTTCGTTATGCAAAATCGTCATCATAATAATTTATTTGTATTTATAGGCGGTAAAGAAGTAGACTTTCACATGGCTGTACATACACGCTCTCTTTTTATTGTTCCTACATGGATACCAGTAGAAGAAAAAGCCGAATTTTACGGTGTACATGTTGATACCCCTGAACAACTTTTTAAATTTATACGCGCACTGAATAACCACGAAAATTGGTATGCACAAGTAGAAATAGAACCAAATGTGACTGCTTTATCACTAATGGATGGTAGATATAAATATAAAGCAAAAACAGAAAATGAACGTGACATGGTAGAGCATTTTGAGCAATTATTAAAATTTGGTCAAAGTAGAAATTACTACGATATCCTTTTGTACCATTTTCTTGCGGGAATGACGAACAGCAAATTATTTGATGATATTGAATTGTTTGGAATGATACCTTCCTCTGATTGCTCCTTAAACAAGGATATCTTCGGTTTTATGCGTCAAACAAGAATTATAAAAGGCAAACATATTCCTCGCAAACTAATATACGGCGAAAACTTATTATTAAGAAAAAATCCCAAACAGAAAGCTCACTTATCATATTCGACTGATCAGCGTGCTATAATGGGCGCTGTAGAAGAATTCAAAACTCTATGTATCAATCCTGATTTCAAAAATAAAATCAATACTTTACGGAAATCAGGAAAATTTAATGTTTGTATATTTGATGACTATATGACACATGGAAATTCTTTTAACGCCGTCCGAAATTTACTGAAACAGTTAGGAGCTAACAAAATCATCTTTGTCTCTTTAGGAAACTTCGGAAAGCCATTTCAAAAAAGAGATTATGCAATTAACGGAGATGTCTATAATATTGGTTATACTTACAATATGATTAATTCCAGTATTAAATCTCTTAGTTATAATGATACGGCTAAAGACGAAGTTTCAGAATTATATGAAATTTTTAATTCATAATATTATATTAGAATAGGAAGTATTAACTGTGGAAAAATATTATATTGCTCTATATAAATTAGGTATTAAAAATGAATTACTTCTAAAAGCAATAACTGAATATGACTCTGATTTTATAATCCATTTATTTGAGGGGAATACCGATATTTTTCTTACTAATATAGAATGGTTAGAGTACAAAAATATCTTTGAAGATCATTCTTCCCTTCTTAATGCATTAGAAGCTGCCGAAACTATTTTACAAATTAATAAGCAAAACGAAATCCATACTGCCTTATACGCAACAATGAATTATCCTCATAATCTTATGAGCATGGATAATCCTCCTGCCATTGTATATTATAAGGGTGCAAATCCTAATAGAAATTTCGAAAAGGCTATCGCTTGCATTGGAACAAGAAAACCTACCCGCTTTGGCTTCAATGCTATTAATTATTTAATCCCCCAATGGGTAAATGAAGGATTTGCAATCATATCTGGTTTAGCTGCTGGAGTTGATCGATTAGCACATATAGCATGTTTAGCTGAGGGTGGTAAAACAATTGCTGTTCTTGCCCATGGTCTCGATATGATCTATCCTGCCTCTAATAGAAAATTGGCTGAAAAAATATTGTTATGTGATGGAACATTACTTTCCGAATACCCTGTTGGAACAAAACCTGATAAGTTTAGATTCGTCAATAGAAATCGTCTTATTGTTGGACTTTCCAAAGTAACTGTAGCAATGGAATGTGAAAGAAAAAGTGGATCTATGCATACAATTGAGTTCGCTCAAAAGCAAAATTGTCCTATTTTCTGTCCCGATCCAGGAGACAATCCAAAAGAAACTCAATCTGGGTTAAAATATATATTAGACAATAACATTGGCTCTTTAATTAAAAATGGATTAGATTATCAAAATGTTATTATTTCTGCTGGATATAATATTGAACACCCTTCAATGAATGCTAAATATATAAAAGAACAATATTTGAAGGCATTAATTGCTGGTATAGAGGACGATCTCATAATCAAATCTATTTTTGAAAAAATAGGTTTAAATTATACTTCCGATTGTTCTTGTCTAATTAATCTAAATAACTATTTATTGGATTTTATTCAAAATACCGGATACCCTATCCAAACAATAATTGATTTATTCATAGAAAACATCATTTCAACATATAATCCAAACGAGAAAGAGAGCTAACGCCCTCTTTCTCGCTTGGAATTTAATTATTGTAATTTCCAAATATACCTTTTACTATTTAGTAATATTTTTACAAATAATTAGTTTCTCTTCTTGTGAAAATTCTCTAGTAAAGTTTTTTCTTCTTTTCTTATACAATTCAAAAAAAGTTACATTCTCTTGAAACTTTTGATATTTTACTAAAATACAAATCACAACAACAAATGTCACGATAAGAGAAATCACAAATGGAACAAGCATATTTCCGAGTTTATTATAACTTCCCAGTAAAATAAATTTTTTTATAAATCTGTACAATAGTGAAAACACTATACCGTATGTTAATAAACCAAATTTTAAATAACCTAAAATACAGCTTTGATACATTTCAAAATATTCAGCATTAAATGGTTGTCCACTATTCTTTAAAAATACCTTTTTCCTTTGATAATGACTTGCGACAACCTCAATACCTATTTCAATGACTATGAAATAAATTACCTCTCTAACAAATTCCTCTGCCAAACTATAAACTATCGCAGTTGTGAATAAAGCAACTATAAATACTATTAAAAACATTATTCTGATACCAAGCTTACTTTCGTTTAAAACTTGGCTCTTTGACTCTTTATTTTCTTTATTAATATTTTTACACCATGATAATTCTCGGAGAATAGTTTCTTTTCCCATTTTATCTTTTTGCTCTATTTCTATACGTTTGTCAAATAACTCTTTCATCTTAATTTGCAAATCTTGATCTATCTCTGTTTTTTCAGCTTCTTTCTTTACTTCTAAATTAACTCTCTCCCATTCTAGTTTTAAATATATTTGAGAATAAAACAAAAGAAGTTTTATATTGTCATCAAACTGTTTTTCCCAATTGTCATACATATCTCTTTCTTCACTCACAGATAATAACATCACTAATTTATCCATAGTTAATATTATTTTTTCATCTAATGTTCCTGTAAAGTTTAGATAAAGCTTTAGTTTCATTAAATGCTGATTCAATATTCTTCCCTCTTCTGAAGGAATTTTTTTGTTATAAAGAGCATATTTATCTTTCATTTCCAACATCAAAGCTATCATTTCTGAGATTTCATTTCTCACTTCATGTATCCAGTCCATTCTTTTGTCTGTAACATATTGTAACGATTGTCCTTTTTGATTAAATTCCTTTAGATATTTATTAGTTTTCCTATATTGGATATAATTTGCACCAACTACTACTGTTGATGCGAACGCGGCAATTAACGCCGATACTATTGTTGGGGACATTTATATTTTCTACCTCCTTACTTTATTCTAAATTTTCTCATATTTAATAGAAATCTGCAATATGAATATAAATTCCACAAATTAGCTCTAAGCGGGAAATCTTTTCTATAAACAAATTTAGTCTTAAATGCAATCTGATGACAATGACACCATTCTTGAATTTGTTTCATCCTCATGGCCTCCCCTGCATCAACCCTATTTATCAAACATTGCCTCTTAAAATCATCTATCTCTGTCTTAAAAAACAAATAAAACAGCACATTATAATATCTAATCAACACAATCTCTTCTGTCATTTTTTCCTTTGACCTCATACACATTTTCCACCTTCCACTGTATATCCAGTTCTATTTATCTACATATTTTTACTCTATACACCCTATACCCACCCCATAATAGGGGGTTAATATTCCCACTATAAATTTAGCCCCTTGTCCTATACCCCTTAACACACGCTTGTTCTTCCTCATACGCACTCTGTGTAAACTGTTTTTTCTGTGCATTTATCGTACTTTTTCAGCTTCTTTATATATACAAAAGCAGTAGACTCAAATTGCAGCCAACTGCCTTGATTATTTTCTTCTTTAATTTTTTATAATAGTAGATTTCCAATTACTGCTTCCCCATTCGACTCAGCTTGCTCAGTTCCTGCTTAAGGATATCTTCCTCGGTATGTATCGTATGGAAGATGACAGCTTACATTGTATCCAAAGGAGTGAAAGACACATATACTAATACTGACACTATGGTAAGAGGTATCGTTATGCGAAATTACAATCTGGGTGAACATCCCAAGATCCGTGACTACGGCTCTGAACCGTTTATTTTTAATATCAGACACGCAACCAATATGAATCATAACTTCCGCACGACACTTTGGACGGGGCAGGATATGCAGTTGACTTTGATGTGCATACCTGCATGTGGTGACATCGGTGTAGAAATGCACCCCAACGTAGACCAATTCATTCGAGTAGAGAGTGGCAAAGCCAAAGTTTATATGGGTAGTTGCCGAAATCATTTGCAAGAACAGGCGTGCGTGGACGAAAATTTTGCAATTCTTATCCCCGCAGGTACGTGGCACAATATCGTCAATGTAGGAGTTTGTCCGTTAAAACTCTATTCGCTCTACGCTCCGCCTCAGCATCCTTATGGTACGGTGCATCGCACGAAAAAAGATGCTGAACACGAAGAACATTGATGCCATATGCATTCATTAGAATTGACGAATACAGTAACAACGCTTAACATTAAGAAGAACACGCTAAAATTTGTAACAAACATTAAAAACCATATGTTTTACTGACAGGATCCTGAAAAAACGGAATCTCTGGCGGATAAAAGGTAAATACAAAGAATACAAAGCCGATAATGCTAAGCATTACAAAGGCATATTCCGAAGGAATTCTGCACGTTTTGTTTCCCTGAAACATTTTTGTCTCTACTAAATACACCAATCCTGCCACTCCAAAAAAAATAACAATATTAAACCAATCCAGGGACTCCCCTATGATACCCGTGTAGGTGTAATATAGTGTGGGGATTAGTGCCATACCTGTTAATATACCTTTCAGTTTTATACACCAAAATCTGGCGTATTGCTTACCCCAAAAACTGTATTCAAAGAGAGCATATACAAGCATGGGAAAAAACAATAGTTTTATGTGTTCCCATATCGATTCATTCACTGGGGAAACAAATGCCGCTACGATGCTTTCATTTGTCCAAATAAAAAGAAAATGAAAAGCCGTTCCTATAATAACAGTAAAAGCAAAGCCTGCAATCTGCCAGTTGATAATTTTTTTCATATACCAGTACCTCATATATATTTTCTACAAACTAGTATATGTCTTTTACGCCAAAAACTTTCTACCCCAAAAATGAACCTCCGAACAAAATGAAGTGACCCCAAAAAGGGGTTCACTTCAAAAGAGTGTGTGCTATTTTCTGTAATATTTTACAAGTGGTCACTCGCCTTAAAATTATCTTCTTTTCTTCTTAACTTCCAAATGAAATCGGAGAAACGAATATAAGTTCCATAAATTTGCTGTTACCGAAAAATCCTTCCGGTATATAAATTTCATATCCACTGGTATCTGATGTTGCTCACACCATATGTAAATGTCTTTCATCAGCAGTACTTCTCCAGAATCTATACGATTGATCAAAATATTTTTCTTATATTCATCTAAGCCAATTCTAAATATTAAATGGAATAAAACATTATAATATTGAATCAACACAACTTCTCTGTTAGCTATTTCTCCCATATACCTCATACACATTTTCCACCTTTCCATGTGTTTATCGTTTTATTTATCCACATATTTTTACTCTATACACCTTATACCCACCCTATAATAGGTGGTTAATATTCCGACCAAAATTAAGATAATTTCCACAACTCCGACTCCGTCTTTGTTTTCCAATATTTCTCTCACTCTGTGTTTTAAATACCAGACTCTCCACATAATTAATCCTCCCGCTTTCTCTATTCTTGCTTCTCTACACCCGCTTTTCTATTCCGTCATATCTTCTGTGACATATTTTTATATTTTTACAATGCCTACATTTGTACGGTAAAAAATGCCGGGACTACAACAATCACAAGCACCTCTGCCAGCATCAGAAACATCGGAAGTAACAGCTTTGTTCCTGCTTCTTCCCCGAGCCGTCTTGCTCTTGCTTTTCGCTCTTCAAAAGACTGGATTGCTTCCAGCCGAAGCAGGTTATTTAGACCTTTTGTACCTTTTCTCAGGTTTTGTGACAGCAATGCACCAAATCTCATATATTCCTGTGTCCCGCATCTTCTTCCGAATTTCTCATAACATTCTGCTTCCGGAACACCGCCATCCATCTGTCGGCATGTATACTTCATTTCTTCATAAACTGCACGCTTCCCTTGCTGCTTTATCCGCGAATCGTAATCATTTACAATCTTTCTCCATGCTTTGCGGACCGTCATTCCTGCTCCTAAAAGTAATGTCAGCTTACTGATGACTTCCGGATAATCCAGACACATCTGTTTTTGTCTTGCCTGTTTTTCTTTTATCTCGTTCTGCTTGTCCAGCGCAAAAAACAGCACGGAAATCACAACTGCAGCCGCCATAATTACTGCACCTCTCCAGTTCATTACCGTATAAAAATGTATTTCCTGTCCGTCCACCTGTTTCGGCAATGTTAACGTCCCGGATTCTCTGGTATCCTGATCTTTTTCTGCCACTGTCCGGCGCACCTTTTCTAATAACGCTCCATCACTTCCGGTCATTCGTGGATAGACCATTGCCATACATTCATACAGTACCTGTTTTTCTACATCTTCCCGATACGTCAATATGGCTGTCAGCTTCACCGGTGTCCCTTCACTTACAAGCTTATCTTCCTTTAATTTTCCGTAAATATTGATCACATCATAGCGGTCAAGCTTCCATGTAACATCGATCGGCTTTCCTGGAATCTCGGTCAGAAGATTCAAATCCCGGTCCACATGATCCAGACTTATATTCTCCGCCAGAATCAACGAATCTATTTTCTTTACCGCCTGCTTTAATACCTGACTGATTTCCTGTTCTCCATAGACCTGCTCTGTTACTTCGATCGGAATTTCCCCCAATACCCGGTCTTTTCCCTCTACACGCAGTTCTTCCGTCTTCTTCCCTTTGCCATAAGTTTTTCTTGTGATCTCCTCTACATTTTTTCTGTAGGCACCATTGTAATCCCAGATAAAAGCTGCAACGCCCACCGAAAACACCACTAACATGATCCCGATACTCAGACTTCGATCTCGATGATCTTTCGTCCAAGCCCGTATGCGCCCAAATATATGATCAGACATCCTGTCATCACTCCTCTTCCTGCTATATTTCCGTAAAGATTTCCCATAAATTCCGGAAAACTGACAGTCATATAAAGTACAATTCCAAAAGGAATGACCGACATCACCTGAAATTCATATTTTTTCGCCGCCAGCATTGTATCAATTTCCCGTTTTACATCAATTTTGTCTCCAATCTGATTCGCTGTATTGCGGATAATAGACATCAGATTTCCTCCGCTTCTCTTGGCCGTGACAAAGACTCCGGCAAAGCTTTCCACATCTGGAAGCTTTGTTCTCTCGGACAGTTCTTCTACTGCCTGTTCCACCGGTACCTGTACCCGGATCTGCCTGACCATGATTTCCAGCTCACGTAGAATTGCCGCATCATCAGAGTAAAAAACCTGCATCTCTTTCAGGCTCTCTTTCACTGCATTTTCCACAGAATATCCTGTATTCAGTAAAGAGGAAAATGTCTGTATCAGTTCTTTGAACTGTACTAGAAATTCCTGTTCTTTTCGCTTAATGCATTCGTCCAGAAGCTGTATGTAATACCACACGCCTGCCGGAATCAACAATATAACTGCCACCCATGAGCGATAATATATCCATGCCGTTCCTGTCACAATCATGATGACCTTCAAGATCATTTTTACATATTCACACTTCTTTATATCCTGCTGCCAGTAACTTCTGTGTATGAACCAGGTCGTCCATTTTTCTCCAAGTTCCCTGAATTTTCCCATCCTTTTCTCCTGTCTCTTCGAATCTGTACAGTGGACTCACCAGAATCTCACCGTCCTGATAATCCAGGATTTCTGAAACCTCCAGTACTTTACGGCTTTTATCTCTGAGTCTTCCAAGATGCACAATAATGTCGATTCCTGATGCGATCTGTCTCTGAACTGCCCCCAAAGGAAGATCCATTCCCATCAGCACCATGCTCTCCAGCCTAGAAAGCATATCCTTAGGACTATTGGCATGACCGGTACTAAGACTTCCATCATGACCGGTATTAAGTGCCTGCAGCATATCAATTGCTTCGGCTCCGCGAACTTCCCCGACAATGATGCGATTTGGTCTCATCCGAAGCGCCGTCCGAATTAATTCGCGTATAGTAATCTCACCTGTTCCCTCAAGATTGGCGCATCTCGCCTCAAGAGTTACCAGGTTTGGAATATCCAGAATCCGTAGTTCTGCGTTGTCCTCAATTGTAATGATTCTTTCATCCTTTGGTATGTATTGCGATAAAGCATTCAGGAATGTGGTCTTGCCTGATCCGGTTCCTCCACTGATGAATATGTTGTAGCCTGCCCTAACAAGCTTTACCAGAAATTCTTTTACTTCCCGGCAGATAGAACCCCACCGGATCAACTGTTTCATTGTAATTGCTTCTTTTGGAAATTTTCTTATGGTTACTATGGGCCCATTTAAAGCGATGGGCCCCAGTACCACATTTACTCTCGACCCGTCCGGAAGTCTTGCGTCCACGATTGGAGATGCTTCATTTACGATTCGATTGGATCCTGCAACAATCTGTTGAATGACATCTTCCAGCTTCTCCCGCGAAACAAACCTTTTCCCGGATCTAATCAGTTTTCCTTCCTTCTCCAGAAATATATTCTCAGTCCCGTTAATCATAATCTCCGTGATCTTATCATCTTCCAGAAATTCCTGAAGAAGATCAAATTTCCGGAATGCATTAAATAATTCTCTGCCAAGCTCCGCCTTTTTCCCAAGCGGTATATATTCTCTGCCGGATGCCTCGTCCAGCACGCGGTGAATCAACTCCGTCAGCTCCTCATCCGGAATATCTCTGGACAGATCCAGTTCCTCCAGAATCCTCGCATGAAGCTGTTCCGCCTGTATCATGTGCGTTGCTCCTTTCGTATGATCTTACGTCTGACATCCTCGTAGCCCAGAAGTTCCAGTTCTGCCTCGAACTGCTCCACCTTCGCCTCTGCGACCGGCTCATCAATCGTAAGCATGTGAATCTCATTACAGATCCGAAGCACCCGGTAAATGTCCCGAACGCCTTCATCCATATCCAGAATCACGATTTCATAAATACTTTGTTCTATAATTTTCTGTATCAGCCTGATCCACTCTTCCGAGTCAATCTCCTTAATGTCTTCGGATACAGGCATCGGTACTATATAATCCAGATTTTCCGAGTGTCTCACAATAGTTGTAAGTACCGTTCCGATATTGCTCTGTTCCTGCCTTGCATAGTACAGGACATCTGCCAGTGTCTGTGTTCCTTCCGGAAAATGTCCACCTTCTCCACCGTAAGTTTCCATTCCCAGATACAATACATTTGCCTCCTTTGCCAGTTTTCTTCCAAGCCGGATTGCATAGGTTGTCTTTCCAATTCTTCTCACCGGAGAATATACCGCAATTACTCTGCAGTTCTTTTTACCGGTAATCTTTAAAAATATCTGCTTCTCGTCTCCTGATATGCTGCACTGACGAATCATTTCCGCCAGGATCTGATCTCCCGGCTGGTATTTGTAGATCGGCACCTCCCGGTTTTCCAACGCCACCTCTCTTTCTGGTGCGATTACAAATACCATACCGGCTTTTACCTGTTTTCTGGAATCTTCCGGATACTCCGAAGATATGAACAGAAAATCGATCTTCTCTTTCTCCTGTATAGCCAATACATAAGAAAGATCACTGCATGTCCTGACACGGACCGCCAATTCTTTCTGTCTTGTAAGATACTGTGCAAACGCGGAAGCAAATTTTGTCTCTGGATCACAGATTACCAGATTTTTGCTCTCCACATATTATCCCTCCTCTTCTTGTGTGTTCTCTCGTTATCTTCTTAGGAATTCATGACCGGAATAAATGGTCGAATAACATTGAATTACTTTGAATAACTTGAATGGTTATGTCTTGCCAACTAGAATATAACAATCAGATGTCTTGGATTATAGACAGGCTTTCCCCTTTTGTCTATCCCTTTTTTAGAAAATGTAAAACTTTGTGCAACATAGATAGATTTGTTTTTATCAATCATTGAAAATCATCTGGAAACAGTTATAATATATCCATAGAATTTTAAAACTTACCGACTTTATCTCACTGGAAAGGAGTCCATATTATGGAGTTCAAATTCTTAAAATTACGCGATTTACAAGGTAAAACTCCTTCATTTCCTGCTGCAGGCGAAGTACACATTATCTATGTGCCGGAACCGGATGACAGCAACTTGCACAAAGCAGGTGCCGGGCGTGCCATGATCAGAGAAATCCTTTCTTATTATCTGTGTATTGACAAAGGTCTGGTATGCCTGCATGAATCCAGGCATGGCAAACCCTATCTTGCCTCTCCAGCAATCGGACGGAATCTTTATTTTAATATTTCTCATACCGAAGGCTACCTTGCATTTGCAATGTCAACCTCTACACCACTAGGTATTGATATTGAAAAAGTTGACAGAAATGTCAGACTTCAATCGCTGATGGGACGTTTTTTTCACGCGGAGGAAATTAAAAAATTTCTTGATTACTCTGACGAAGAGCGTGTAAAACATTTTATCCATTATTGGACTTTAAAAGAATCCTTCGTAAAGGGACTTGGAACGGGTATGACAACTTCTTTCACTTCTTTTTATCTTACGAAGGAATCCGAACGTACATTTTACGTCACTCCGGATAAAAAAGACCTCCAGGACGAATATTCATCCTGGAGAATCACTTCCATTCTTGCTCCCAAAGGGTTTATCTGCAGTGTTGCTTACCGGCTCTCATAAAAGGCCACACCATATAGCAGGGCAACCCCCGGGACTCCTAATGTTCCGGAGGCGGCCATTGTTATTGGATTCAGCCCCACCCTTACCGGAATCTCTTTTGACACGAAGAATCCATTTATCACAAGAATCAACATCACCCCGACTGCCATACGGATCAGAAAATTTATCATAAAATTCGAACATCTCTGTGACATATCCAAGCCTCCTTCTATTTTCATATATATCCTTGTTAAGCTTACCATATGACATATTTTAAAATATCCCCGTCTGATTTTTGTTCAGAAATACTGTTTCATTTCATAGGTTTAATCTTAAAAATCAGTATTATTTATATAGCATACTATTTTTATCCCACATATTTTTCTATTTAAAAAAGAGGATCTCCTCCCGGAAATCCTCTCATCTGCTTCTCTATTCTGCCGATTTTTTAAGAATATCTAATTTACAATTCAATCTCTATCTTGCGATCCGATCTCTTGTATTGGTGATAAGCCACTCCTGCTGCATCGAACATACGCATAGATGCCTGTACAGCTGTGCTTCCATCATATTTGTTACAGTCGTAGATAACTTCTTTGATTCCACTTTGAATGATTGCTTTTGCACACTCATTACATGGGAAAAGAGACACATAGAGCTTTGCTCCTTCCAGACTTCCTCCACGGAAATTCAGAATCGCATTCAGTTCACTGTGTACTGTATAGACATATTTTGTCTTTAATGGATTTTCTCCTTCTCTCACCCACGGGAACTCATCATCTGAGCAGCCCTTCGGCAGTCCATTATATCCCATAGATAAAATCTTATTATCCTGACTGACAATACAGCACCCAACCTGAGTATTCGGGTCTTTGGATCTAAGTCCGGATAGCTTTGCTACTCCCATAAAATACTCATCCCAGTTGATATAGTCTTTACGTTTATCACTCACTGCTGCTTCCTCCTATTTCGTTCCGAAAATACGATCTCCAGCATCACCAAGTCCCGGAATAATATACTTATGCTCGTTGAGTTTTTCATCCAGAGCACCGATATAAATATCTACATCCGGATGCTCTTTCTGCATACGTTCTACGCCTTCCGGAGCTGCTATAATGCACATGAAACGAATATGTTTCACACCTTTTTCCTTCAACATCTGAATTGCTGCTACGCTTGAACCTCCTGTTGCCAGCATAGGATCCACAACAAATACTTCCCTCTCATCACAGTCTGCCGGAAGCTTACAATAATATTCCACTGGTTCATACGTTTCCGGATCTCTGTAAAGACCGATATGACCTACTTTTGCAGCCGGGATCATGCTCAGCATTCCATCGACCATTCCCAGTCCTGCACGTAAGATCGGTACAACTGCCAATTTCTTCCCACTTAATTCTTTTCCAACCATCTTACAGATTGGTGTCTCGATCTCTACATCCTGTAATTTCAGATCTCTTGTTGCCTCATAACACATAAGAGCCGCAATCTCCCCAACAATCTCACGGAACTCCTTTGAACCAACTTCTTTTCTGCGGATATAATTCACTTTGTGCTGGATCAGCGGATGATCCATAACCTGTACTTTAGACATGTTTTTCTCCTCCATCTCATGACATGTTTATCAGATTTTTTAATATCCGGCACACATCTGATTTGATCTGCACCACATAAAGAGCCATCAGGCATCTATCACATGATGTCCTGCTGCCTTTAGCAATCGATTCATAATTGCACTGCCGATTCCTCCGGCTGCAAATGATTCACTATATATATACTCTACTTCAGCATCATCGAACTCGCGCAATACCGCATACAAATGATTGGCGATAGTTGCTTCGTCTGCCCTTGTTCCTATGCTTTTCACTACGTCTGCCTTGTATCGGCCTACAGTCTCTTGTGTTCCGATTACACCGACTCTGTGTCCTTTAGCCATACGCTCTGCAGACATCTGGTTGATCGCATCGATCACAAGTTCCATCGGTCCTTCCACAATACTAAGATCCGCTTTCGGAGCATAATGTCGATACTTCATCCCCGGAGCTTTCGGTTTCACTTTGCTGTCCGGCGCGATCAATGTTCTGTCAATGTCTACTTCACCGATAAGTTCTGTGAGCATCTCCTTTGTAATCGCACCAGGGCGTAAAATCATAGGCGGTGTTACGGTCATATCCAGAATGGTAGATTCAACTCCGATATCTACTGCTCCTCCATCTAAAATCATCTCGATCTTACCGCTTAAATCTTCTTCTACATGCTCAGCTTTCGTCGGGCTCGGACGTCCTGAAGTATTTGCGCTTGGCGCAGCAATATACCCGCCGCCCGCATCGATCAAAGCTCTTGCGATCTCATCACTTGGCATACGTACTGCAACTGTATCCAGGCCTCCTGTTGTCTCATAT
The DNA here is from genome assembly GCF_000420885.1 of Dorea sp. AGR2135. Lineage (NCBI taxonomy): Bacteria > Bacillati > Bacillota > Clostridia > Lachnospirales > Lachnospiraceae > Dorea > Dorea sp. AGR2135. Next base: position 175,791 of record NZ_ATVU01000002.1, read on the forward strand.
GGCACTTCCTCTGTCTTCTGGAAAATCATTGTAAGCGGTCCCGGCCAGCAAGCATCAGCCACTTTATAAGCAACTTCCGGAATAATATCTGCAATCTTATCCAGTGCTCCCATATTCGTAATATGCACGATCAGAGGATTATCCGAAGGTCTGCCCTTTGCCGCATAAATCTTGGTTGAAGCGGTCTTATTCAAAGCATCAGCACCGAGACCATATACTGTTTCCGTTGGAAACGCTACCAGTCCACCTTCTTTTAAAAAGTCTCCGGCCTGACCAATAATCTTCTTTCCTTCCTCTGTATTAAGTTGTTCTTTTGTAATTTTTTCTACTATTGTCTTCATGTTTGTTATTATACTACACCTGTTATCACTTTCCAAATATTTTTTCGAACCAAATCACGTCTGTCTGGCGATTTATCGTTCTATGTACCATCGGCAGCATTTTTCAGATACTCGTCAATTCCTGTTGCGATTGCCTTGGCAATTTTTTTCTGATAATCTTTTCCCGCCAGAAGCTCTGCTTCTTGTTGGTTGCTCAGGAAACCACACTCTACGATGATTGTCGGCACCTGAGTCCTCCTGAGCAGATAATATGTATCATTGGCCTTTTCCTGCCTCGTATTCTCACTGTCCGCGCCAAGGAGCGCCTGCTGCATCAGCTTTGCCGCTGTATGCCCTTCTACTGAATGGGAATAATAAAATACCTGTGCACCATGTATTTCCTCTTCGTGATAACTATTCTGATGAATGCTGACCGCAAGCCCCGGAGCCTTTTCATTTATCAGATCAACTCTCGCTTTCATATCCTTTATTTTGGAATTTCCGGAAGTTTCTCCTGCGAGCATCTGATCTTTTTCCCTGGTCATAACAACTTGATAACCTTTATTCTTCAGTTCTTTTTCCACTTGTTTTGAAATCTTAAGGTTGATATCTTTTTCCAGGACTTCATTGATACCAACCTTTCCCGGATCACTTCCCCCGTGACCACTATCTATAACAACAAGATCCATCTTCCTCTCTTGTTCACTTTTCACCTGATCCGATTGTACATATTTTTCCAGATTTCGGCTGACGGTATAGATTCCTGCCAGCGCCAGAAGTAATACTAACAATTCAATTTTCTTGCGCACTTCCTGAAACCTCCAAAACTTCGTATATTTCACCAAAGCACCTGTTTGTTTCAGTATATGAATTTTCCCATCTGTTCATTCAAAAAAAGAAAGACCAGAAAGTAATCTCACTCTCTGATCTTTCATCACTCTAATTTACATACTTCAAAATCAAATTCCAGATATCTGAACTTTCCTGTCCTAATGCCCATGCGGCAGTACCTGCAAGCTTATTCTCCTTCATGAGTTGAAGCTTCGGCTCAATCGAGGTTGCATCCTCCAGCCAGATTTCATATGTTACACCGTCAGCTTCCCAGGTCGCATAATTATTCCCGGTTGTTTCATCTAATGTTGTTTCTGCACCTGCCTGGCTGATCTTATCTCTGGCTGCAGACATTCCCAGTGCTTCACTTGTCACCTTCATCGGATAATCTGCTGCTTCTGTTCCTGCCTCCTGATTCAGTTCTTCCTGTGTTTTCGGCGTTTCCGACCACAGTCTTGTAAAGAACGGAATCCCACTGATCACTTTCTCTGCCGGTACTTCTTTGATCGTCTCCTCAATTCCTTCTTTTACAAATTCATAAGAAGATACTGAACCTGCTTCCAGTGAACTTCCATTATGCTCATCATATCCCATAATAATGACATAGTCTGCCATAACGCCCTGTTCTTTGCGATTGTACTGTTGATTATATCCCTTAGGAACATAATTATCCACCGAAAGTACGATACCATTTTGTCTGCATTTTACAGACAGTTCTCTGATAAATTGTATATAATGAACTCCACAATCTTTTGAAATCTTTTCAAAATCTACATTGATGCCGTCTATTCCGACCTGCATCACCGCTCCTATCAATTGATTGATAAGATTCTCTCTTCTCGAGCTATAGCTGAGTAATTGAAGTGATTCATCATTGGATCCGATTCCCCCATCGAAATCCCTGATAGCGGCCCACACTTCCAGGCCTGCCTGATGTGCATAATTTACATAATCTGTTGAAGCAATTGATTCAAGATTCCCTTCTGTATCTTTCACATGGAACCATGTCGGCACAATTGTCGTTAACCCTTTACTATCTGCAAGTCTCTGCTGCAAACCGCTATTGGCGGTACTGTTGGTTACATTATGCCATGCCATATTAATGGTATAATCTTTCTTGATACTGGTGTATTCCGGTTCCGTAAAATCGCGAGTAACATTCTTAGTTTTTTCATTCTTCAATGCATTTTTCTTCACATATCCGATATACCCGTCTTTTGTAAGAATCTTTTTCCAGTTCTGTTCATTCTCCAGAACAATCACTTCATCTTTTTTATTCACATCTGTCACGATTGGGCTCTTAACCCCGCCGCGATATCGAACCTGTGTATCTGACTTCACTGTTGCAACCTGTTTCTTTCCCCAGTCACAAGTAATCATCACCCGGTTCGGACTATCATATACTTCATAATCTATATTCGTATATTGCTGAATAAAATCTAATGCGACATAAGTTGTGTTTCCTTCTGTCTTCAGGATAACATAATCTTCACTTTTCTTTTCTTTGGAAACACTGTAATCTTTGCTTCCGATTTCCACAGTTACAATATCTGTCGGCAGTGTGTACAAAAGCTTGTTCTCATTGGCATCCCAGTAAAAACGGCTGTTGATATAATCTCTTACAACTTCATATTGCACATACGCTTTCCCATCCGATATCATTCCGTGAGGTTCCACAATCTGATCATCTACCGTAATAGCCATCTGACTATCGTTTTCAATTCCATAATATTTTTTTACATCCATCCGTTCCTTTGACGGACTGTACTTCTTCCACAGAAATGCTCCTGCAATTGCGGCTATCCCAAGTATGATCAATAATAGGATCATCAATCCTACACGTCTTTTTCGCTTGCGTTTTGTCTGCGCTTTTCTTGCCGCCGGCCGTGCCGCCTGCTTTTTCTGATTCTTAGAGACCTTTTCTGCCTTCTGCGGTCTCTTCTTCGGTCTCTCCTGACCATCTTCTGATATCGGACATCTCTTCTTCGGTCTCTCCTGACCGTCTTCCGATACCGCCGGTCTTTTTCTCACCTTAGATTTTCCCGCTGACGATCCTGCATTTCTCGCTCTGCGGCGTTCTCTATCTTCTACGGCTGCCTTTCCTGACAAAGTTTCCGCATTCTCCCGACTTGCTTGTCCTCTCGCTCCGCCCTCAGTCTCCGTGCGGCCGGATGACTCCTGGCGTCGCTGATTCTGCAGATTGCTGGCGCTTTTTGCCCACTCCGCTTTTTTTCGCGGATCTGTGGTTCTCTTGATTTCCTTTTCGTCCATGCTGCACCTCCTACTCGCTATTATAACAAACGAGTGGACATGCGTCATCCTTTTTCGACAAATTCAGGCCTTGCTTATGAGGGTACTTACACACTTTTTTTCAAGAATGCCTCGGCAATTTTGCTGCGAGGTGCGCGTCATGCAATTGCATGACACACTTCTACCGCGCACCTCTGCAAGTCTACACTCCGTTTCGGTCGGCGCAAAACCATTGTCCACCGGACAATGTGCGCCCTGCCGGAGGCTATATCAGCTGGGTGATTGACTCCCACCACTGATACCAGCTTATTTCTCAACACCTATAGAGGTGGGAGTCATCTCCCAGCTGATATATTTTCATCTATCTTGTTCCTGCATCTCTACATCATCAAAACACAATTCTTTTATATCTCCATTATCATTCAACACATAATCCCGCATATAGACTGCATCCTCCCTCACAATGTGAGCCTGCACAATCTGCATGGGACTTGCCGGCACCCCGTTCATTAACATATATACTCCCTTTTTTTCATAACCTGCCAACTCTGAAAAAAGACTTTGATAATTCCTTTCTCTGGGGTCCCCCATGACTTTACCTCCTCCTCAATAATGCACTTCCCCGGTCGCATTGTCTTCGAAATCTGTATATGACAAACCAGAAGGATAAAATGCCGTGATACATTATCCCACATATCCAGACACGTCCACTTTTCTGCTAGAAAACAGCCGTGCATTACTATTCAACTATCTGTTGCTTTGTTACTTATCTGATTGATTTTTTCATGATCTGTTGTTATTTAATTTTTATTTGATTGTACTCTAATTGTTATCTGATTTTTTCTGATTGTTGTTTTTATCTGATTGTTATTACTCTTGAATCTTTGCGCGGAATTCACGCTATTTCTCGAATTCTTATTCTGATTGGCTAGATACTGTTAAGAATTACTTTTTAAGAAATATGTTCTAAAAATATAGTTACCAGGGAAAACTATTTTCTAGTACGGTCATTATAATGGATACTCTTTTTAAAAGCAAGCACTTTTTTGATTTTATATTTATTTTATTGAACAAAAAACTTTTTCTATGCTATACTATGTGAAAGGAAGTGATAAATATGAAGATTGAAAAATTAAGTGACAATCAGATACGCTGTACATTAACACGCGCAGATCTGGCCGAACGTCAGCTCCAACTCAGCGAACTGGCTTATGGTACAGAAAAAGCGAGATCACTTTTCCACGATATGATGCAACAGGCAGCACAGGAATTTGGTTTTGAAGCAGAGAATATGCCATTGATGATCGAGGCAATCCCTTCTTCCTCAGATTCAATCGTGCTGATCATTACTAAAGTCGAGGATCCAGAGGAACTCGACACGCGTTTTTCTAAATTCGCACCTCTTCCGGGGCAGGATGGAGATTCTTCCCGTCAGGGACTCCCTGACAAACTGGAAGGTGCTGAATCTCTTCTTGATCTGCTTGGCAAAGTCAAAGAGAAGATTAATGCTGCACAAAGTTCTTCCAAACCGGAAAATCCAGTCAGCTCTTCATCAGAATCTCTAGATGATCCTGAAACTGAAGCTTTGGAGAATGAAATACCAAAAGACGCTGCACCTAAGAAACCTGCAATCCGTCTGATTTCATTTGCCTCTATGGACAATGTCCTTGCGGCCTCACGATTACTTGGAAATATGTACTTTGGTGCGAACACTTTGTATAAAGATACTGCCGAAAATATTTATATCCTTGCGATGACTCAGTCAGAACATACACGAAAGGATTTCAGTCGACTCTGTAATATGTTATCTGAATACGGTACATTAGAGAAGACCTCAGGCGCTACAATTGCTTTCCTAGGAGAGCATTGCAAAGTACTACTGGAAAATGATGCAGTACAGCAACTGGCTAATGTTTAAACAAAACTAAGAAAAATCTTTCAGGCTTATGCCTGACAATAAAAAGCGGATTCCAATTGGAGTCCGCTTTTTATTGTTCTATTTTCTGTTGTTCTGCAAATCTAATATTACTCACCAAGTTTTGCATTAATTGTTGCATTCAGTTTCTCAACAAGAAGATCTGAATCAATTCCGTGAACATATGCAGCATCTGCAAGTGATTCTCCGATAGAGCTTGGGCATCCGATGCAATGCATTCCTAATCCTGTAAGAACATCTACAATTTCAGGGCACTGCTCATAATATGTCTGAAGCAGTTCTCCCATAGTCATTTCCTTTGTAACTCGTGCCATGTGTGCACCTCCTTTTCTTTTACGTTTTCTTATTATAATTGCTTTTCACCATTGTGTAAACATTTTATGACAATTTTCCATTAAAATTTGATTTTTTAAAAGTCAATACGTTTGCCGATTTTTTTCGACAAAATACTATTTTTATCATAACTCCACAAAACATTCGTTCTTTTATTTACCTTGAATTATCCCCAGTTTCCACACCTTTTTATGTGGATAATGTGGAAAACTTTTAGAAATCATGTATTTTTCCACCTTTTTTCACGTTTTTAGTGTGGAAAACTTGGATAACTCAATGTGGATAAATTTTTAACTATTTTTCAACAGTCAAATTTTTTATACATTTTTGTCTATTTTGTATATCCGGCAATTTTTCACTTACTTAATCTGTTCTTTTATGCTTCTGTTCAATATGCACCAATTTAAAGTAATCTTCTTACTGTCAGAATTCCTTTATACGTGGCAGGCAATATCCCGATTCCTTTTCGGCTATTAATTGCATTTACAATTTGTCCGTCTCCCATGTAAATACCGACATGTCCATCATAGCAAATGATGTCCCCAGGAAGTGCTTCCGAATAACTGACTCCCCTGCCGGCACTTCGCATTTCTGAAGACGTTCTTGGAAGATTCACTCCAAAATGTGCGTAGACAGACTGCACAAAACCAGAGCAGTCAGCTCCATTTGTCAGGCTTGTGCCTCCCCAGACATATGGATTGCCGATAAACTGACATGCATAATCCACCACTGCCTGACCACTTCCGGCAGCCTCTCTCACAGCCCGAGCCTCTTCCTCTGCTTTCCTGGCCGCTTCTTCTGCCTCCGCAGCCAAACGCGCTTCCTCTTCCTCTTTAGATTCTGCATAAGAAAAAGCTTCTTTTGGATCTGCGCTTGCAGAAGCTTCTACGACTTCCTCTGCCTTCTGCTGAGCATTTCTTCCTATTATTATATACTGCGAATACACATACCCTGTAACCGAACCAGATTCAATCTTCGTCCATTCTCCAACTGGTCCTACGATTTTTGCTGCATAACCGGGATATAATTTACCCACCCATTCGCTCTGCTTTGTCGGTTCACTTCTTATATATAAAAATGATTCAACATCTGCAAAAGCCATATCTAAATACTCGCCCTTATCTTCTGGTGCCAGATAATCCTCCACCTGAATCTCTTTCTGTGAAGAATAACAATCATTCAGCACCTGCTCAATTCCCACTCCTGGCATAGTGTGATTATCCTCGATATCAGAAGCATATGCCGTAGCTGGGAAAACTCCAATAGCTCCTGTCAAGGTAACTAGGAACAATCCTTTTCTAAGAATCGAATCCATAAACTCCCTCCTTATGTTTTCTTTTCTTATCTTTTGTAAATATTACAGAATTGTTACATATGTTACGTGTTTATTATATCACGCAGCAATCCCATGTCAAGGCTATTATCCCGACTTTTCCTCATCATATTACATCCATTTTTTCACTTTTTTTACAAAATTTTACAATTAATTATTACAAAAGTATTACATTTATAAATTAAAAGTTGACAAATGGAACATTTTCTATTATTCTAATTATAGTAACAATTATCATTATCAAGGAGGTTATCGCATGGCTACATTGAAATACAGCAGACAGCGAGCATCCATTAAAGAATATCTCGATCATACAACTGAGCATCCAACTGCTGATACTGTATATCTTCATGTAAGAGAAGAATTCCCCCGTATCAGTCTTGGAACTGTTTACCGGAATCTGAATCTGCTTGCTGACATGGGCGAAGCAATTAAGATTACCACTCCTGACGGTGGGGACCGATTTGATGGCAATACTCGCCCACACTATCACGTTGTATGCACTTGTTGCAACCGGGTATTTGATCTGCATATCGACGAAGCTCACATCAATACCATGAATAAACTGGCCGAGGAGCATTTTGATGGCACGATTGATTCACATGCAACATTATTCTATGGAACTTGTCAAGACTGTATCACACAGAAAACATCCCGTAAGTCATAACAAACTTGTCAGTCTATTTTATCAAAAAGATAAATTTAATAAAAAATATTATTGACAATGACAAGTAATTATGTTATCTTAATACCAGTAACAATTACTAATATTGTTTTAGAGCTTTAAGAATAAATTCATTTACAAAAAATGCAAACGAAGCTCTGAATCACAAAACTAACTTGAACAACAAAAAATTTTAATAAAAAGAAAAGGAGATCATCATTATGAAAAAATTTGTATGTACAGTATGTGGATATGTTTACGAAGGAGAGGCTGCACCAGCTGAATGTCCAGTCTGTCACGCACCAGCTTCTAAGTTCAAAGAGCAGTCAGCCGAGAGAACATGGGCTGCTGAGCATGTAGTAGGCGTTGCACAGGGCGTAAGCGAGGATATCTTAGAGGATCTTCGTGCAAACTTCGCAGGAGAGTGTTCCGAAGTAGGAATGTACCTGGCAATGGCAAGAGTTGCACACAGAGAAGGATACCCAGAGATTGGTTTATACTGGGAGAAAGCTGCTCATGAAGAAGCTGAGCACGCTGCAAAATTCGCTGAATTACTTGGTGAAGTTGTCACAGACAGCACAAAGAAAAACCTTGAGATGCGTGTAGATGCTGAGCACGGTGCAACAGAAGGTAAATTCGACCTCGCAAGAAGAGCAAAAGCGGCTAACCTTGACGCAATCCATGACACAGTACATGAGATGGCAAGAGACGAGGCACGTCACGGAAAAGCATTCGAAGGCCTGCTTAAGAGATACTTTGGCTAAGCTACAAGCTGAGCAAGGATAAAAAGAAAGCTGACAGGATGGAGAATTTATTCACCAGACTGTCAGCTTTTCTTTTTAGACTTATTGGGCGACAGCCCTACATGAGGAAGTAGCGCCAGCGGATTCCGAATGGCTCGGCGCAACCTTATTAACTTATACGGCGACAGCCGTCCATGAAATAGAACGCAGGCTCTTTCGCTTTGCTTTTTGAATTCCATAATGAAACACTATCGTTCCGGCTCCGGCCATACAAATAAATGTGCCCCACCAGATAATCATTTCAACCGGTCCTCCACGTCTTCCGCCTTGCCCGTGATAATGACTATGCGATCCACTGCCCGAACTGCTTCCAGATTCGCCCCCGGATCCTCCACTGGAACCTCCGCCACCGGCCCGTGCATATCCTGTAACCGTAAAACACATGCAGCATATAACAATTAACAGTATTCTAAATATAACTTTATGTTTTTTCATTTTCTTCTCCATCAATCCATTCGAAACATTTTATTCTATTGTAACATAGTTATTATTGTTTCATCTCGCCTTTTGCATATAGTATTTAATACTATATATGAAAGAATAGATTACTACAAGATATTGACACCGAAAACATTTTGTTTTATAATTAAATAGTTTGAAATTCAAACTATTTAATTTCAAGCATAAATGATTCTGGAAAGGATAAATATTATGAATACAAAATTAAAACATCTTCAAATTGGTGATCTGACTGCCAGACTCCCAATTATACAAGGTGGCATGGGCGTCGGTGTCAGCCTGAGTAAACTTGCCGGAGCTGTAGCAAAAGAAGGCGGAGTCGGCATCATTTCCACTGCCCAGATTGGTTATGACGAGAAAGGCTTCGAGAAAGATCAGGCAGGATGTAATCGTCTTGCTATACGGAAACATATTCAAAAAGCAAAAGAAATCGCCTGTGGCAACGGACTTATCGGAGTAAATATCATGGTGGCTCTAAAGCATTATGAAGAACACGTAAAAGAGGCCGTTGCCGCTGGTGCCGATGTCATTATCAGTGGTGCCGGACTACCGATGAAACTTCCGGCTCTTGTCAGTGAAACTTGCCGTACAAAGATTGCACCAATTGTATCGTCTAAAAGAGCATTACAGATTATTTTAAAACGCTGGGCACACAGATATGACAGAACCGCTGATTTTATTGTAATTGAAGGTCCAAAAGCAGGTGGACATCTTGGATTTTCTACGGAAGAACTTGTTGATATTAATTCTCTTAATTATGATGAAGAAATCAAAAATATAATTGAATGTAAAAAAGAGTATGAAAAACAATACAACAAAAAAATACCAGTCATTGTTGCCGGTGGTATCTTTGACTCAGCAGACATTGCCCACGCATTGGGACTTGGCGCAGATGGTGTTCAAATTGCAAGCCGTTTTGTTGCAACAGAAGAATGTGACGCATCAGATGCATATAAGCAAGCTTACATACATGCCAGAGAAGAGGATATTCAAATAATCCAAAGCCCTGTCGGAATGCCGGGCAGAGCACTTCGCAATGAGTTCATCAAGAATATAGAACGAGAGCATCAGCCAATAAAAAAATGCTATAACTGCCTTGCCCAGTGCAATCCTGGCACTGTTCCTTATTGCATTACTCAGGCGCTGATCAATGCTGTAAAAGGTGATATTGAAAATGGGCTTATCTTCTGCGGAAGCAATGTTGGCAGAATTCATCAAATGACTACCGTACATAATTTGATGGAAGAACTTACCGATTTTTCTTCACTCAATGAAATTTAAATCCCCAAGCAGGCATCTCCGCCAATGAGCGGAGATACCTGTTTTCATTTTCAAGAATGCCTCGGCATTCTTGCTGCGAGGTGCGCGTCATGCAATTGCATGACCTACTTCTACTGCGCACCTCTGCAAGTCTACACTCCGTTTCGGTCGGCGCAAAACCATTGTCCAATTTTCTTCATTAATTCTCTAATTACTTGATTCTACTCTTTGAGCCTATCGTCCTGTTCTTTAAGTTTGTTAATTTAATCTTTAATTCTATCATCCTGTCCCTTAAGTATTTCTTCCTTCCGTTATAGTCTCTAGAGAGCTTTCGTATACGCAGGAAACTACCTTTTCTACGTATACGAAAAACAGCCTGAAAGTTTTCCTCTCAGACTGTTTCTTATTCTCTGCTATTTTTTGCTTTCCTCGCTGTTTTGACATGAAAATGATGTCTGCTGCACGGCTCCTTCATCTTCATCTGCTACAGCACAAATGCGTACATCACTACAAAGTGGCACAGGCTTCCTCCCATCACGAACAGATGAAAAATCTCATGGCTTCCAAAATTTTTATGCTTCCTGTTAAAAATCGGAAATTTCAGTGCATAGATCACTCCGCCGACTGTATAAATGATTCCGCCTGCTAAAAGCCATCTAAATCCCGCCGGCGACAGGGAATTGAGCAGTTGTGTAAATGCAAGTACACAAGTCCACCCCATTCCGATATAAAGTACAGAAGATACCCACTTCGGGCAAAATACCCAAAACGCCTTTATCAGAATTCCCGCAATTGCGAATCCCCATACAATTGCCAGTAGAATCCATCCCATACGTCCGCCGAGCACTAACAGACAAATTGGTGTATAACTTCCGGCAATCAATACGCTGATCATCATATGGTCAATTTTCTTCAGAATCGTATTTACCTTCTTGGAAATGTTAAATGTATGGTATGTCGTGCTGGCTGCATAAAGCAGGATCAGACTTGCCGCATAAACTGCAATAGATACAAGATAAATCCTGCCAGGCTCATGAGCTGCTTTGATAAGCAACGGAATTGCTGCAAATATTGCCATCAGCATTCCAATAAAATGTGTGATTGCACTTCCCGGATCTTTTACATGTTCTTCTATTACTTTTGCCATAACTTACCCCTCCTGAAAATAATGTTATATTCTTCTTTCGTATTTCCATACGTAGTTTTGATTACTACTTATTCTTATATCAATATTATAACCGTTATTTTCAAAAAAGCAAGTCCTTAAATATTAAATATTTCAGCTCTATTCTCAATCAATTGTAACTTCTCTTTCCTTTTCATATGCTTAATCGCATACTCCCGGCTCATTGCCTCTTCCTTCGTGGCAAATGTTTCCGAATACACCAGCTTCACCGGCAGACGGCTCTTCGTATATTTCGCGCCTTTTCCCGCATTATGAGCCTGTATTCTTTTTTCCAGATTGTTCGTCCAGCCAGTGTAGAGACTGCCGTCCCCACACTCCACAATATATGTATAATTCATGATTTCTCCTTTAATTGGGGACGTAGCAAAACTTCATTTTACTACGTCCCCAATTATACACATTCTTTATCTTTTTGTCATATAATCTACAGGGTTTACTGGTGTTCCATCTTTTCGTAATTCCATATATACGTTGCATCCTTCCACGCTGTAATACTTTGTCGGCTGTCCGATATAGCCGAGAATGCTTTTTGCCTCTACCTGGTCGCCGACTTTTACTGGCACTTCTTTTAACTGTCCGTAAAGGACTTCGTAACCATTTCCAAGGTCTACGGTCACGGTTGTTCCTGTCTGTGCGGTCACATCAATGGATTTAATTATTCCCGGTGCACCGCACAGAACCTGGTCTCCTTCTGCTCCGCTGATAACCAATGCCGGATTATACTTGTATTGGTCTAGTGTCGCGAAGTAAACTGTTTTGTCCATGCTGTAATTCATAAGCACCGTGCCGCTTACAGGCCAGATCATCTTGCTGTCGCTTGTAAAGTTTGCGGAAGATGCACTGCCAGCTGTCCTTGCCGCCTGCTGATCTTCGTTAGTCTGACTGTTGCCGTCCTGGTTGCCATTATTTCCGGATCCATCTGTGTTTCCGGCTGTTGCAGCATTTTTGCTTGCAGTCCCTGCCGTTCCTGCACCAGAGCCACTCTTTTCGGCTTTTCCACCGGTTCCGGCTCCATCCGTGCCTGACTCGGAAGCATTGTCTTTCTGTGCATTTCCACTTGCTTCCTGACTGGCTTCCTCCAGTGCTTTCTTCTGTTCCTCCAGTTGTGCTTTTGCGAGCTCCCCTTCTTTTTTCACTGTCTTGTAATCCCGCATTGTGTATGTTCCAACAATTGCTATGGCTGCCACAAAGCACAGAACTGCCGCCAGTGTCGCCTTACGATTTCTCTTTTGCTTCTGCCTTGGCGTCATTTTTTTCGGACCGGCATGTTCTTTGCCGCGATCCATCTTATTATTATCGTTCATTTTCATCACCACCTCTGACTCTATTCTTGCCAGATTGTAGTGGTACTATACAAACTACATATAAAATATTGTCTTTGCCTTTTTCTAGCCTTTCTTATATGGGAATTTCAAGAATGCCCCAGCTTTTTGTACAATACTATTATGACTTTACAAATTTTGCTACTCTCCTGCTCCGCCTTCCACCTGCACGATTTCCACGCCTTCTTTCAGTTCTGTCCCTTCGAAGAAATGTGCCAGTATCTCTTCCATGCTTTTTCCTTCTTTTGCCATTTGATTTGCCGTGTACTGGCTTAAGCCCAGTCCATGCCCGATACCCCGGGTCGTGATCCGCAGCTTTCCGTCATATTTCTGAAAAGAAAAGCAGCTTGATGCGAGATGATAATTGGTTCGGAATTCTTCTCCACTCACGGTGTCATTTCCAACCCGGACGCTAAGTACATATCCTGCAGTGTCTACTCCAGTCACTTCCGCATCCATATCGTCTATAGTAATTGTCTGAATTTGTTCTTTCGACTCAATATCTAGCGGACAGTCCACAATCTTCAGATACGGATAATCTTCGCTCCCCAGCGCCTCCCGTCCATCCCTTGTACTTCCATTACTGAGTCTGCAAAATGGTGTCTTTGCCAGCGCATTTTCATAAGTCAGCACCTGTCCGTTGGTCTCCTCCCATGCATGCTCAAGCCGCTTATAATACTTGGAATATTGATCTGCTCCCCAGGAATCCTGCATATCTTTCTTTGTCCAGTATCTCTCTTCTAATATAGTATCTGCCCCTGCGCCAAGTGCCAGACATACCTGGGTACGCACAAGAACTGCCTGGGTTTTTAAAGCTTCCTCCTCATAAACCGCAGGGATTTCTCTGGCCATAATTCCAATACAGTATTCACTGAGCGGTATCTTAATTTTATCCACATTTTCAGCATTAGAATCTTCCTGTTTTCCACCATCACTGCCGGACTTTTCCCCGTCTGCCTTCACATTTACCATAGTCTCGTCCACTCTGGAAGCTCCATAAGCTCCCGGTCCGCTTAAGAACACGGTGATAATATAAGGCAACAATATAATGATCAGAAGATAGCACCCCAGTTTCTTTAATCTATATTTCAAATATGCAAATCTCATATAAAAAACGCCCTCCCATATAAAATATGAGAAGACGTTCTTTTTTATTCTTCAAGAATGCCTTTGCATTGTTTCTGCATGAACTAAACTTCTACTGTCACTTTATCCAGATGCCAGATATCATCCACATACTCCTGAATCGTTCTGTCAGATGAGAATTTTCCACAGCTTGCAGTATTCAGAAGTGCCATCTTAGCCCATCTGTCTTTGTCGCGGTAAGCTTCTTCAACCTTCTTCTGTGTATCCGCATAAGAACGGAAATCCTTCAGAATGAAATACGTATCGGCTTTGCTTCCACCTTGAGCTGTCAGAAGTGAATTATACAGGTCACGGTACATTTCCTTATCACCTTGTGAATATGTTCCATCAACAAGCTGGTTCACAACACGTCGGATATCGGCATCACTATTGTAGATATCCATCGGATTGTAGCCGCCATTGTTCTCGTAATTGATGACCTCGTCAGAGCTGAGTCCGAAGATAAATGCATTCTCTGCACCAACTTCTTCAACAATCTCCACATTTGCTCCATCCATCGTTCCAAGTGTCGGTGCGCCGTTGAGCATGAACTTCATATTACCGGTTCCTGATGCCTCTTTGGAAGCTGTGGAAATCTGCTCGCTTACGTCAGCTGCTGCGAAGATGATCTCAGCATTTGACACACGATAATCTTCGATGAATACAACTTTCAGTTTGCCATTGATGCTGCGGTCGTTATTGACTACATCCGCAACGGAATTGATCAGTTTGATGATCTGTTTTGCACGGATATATCCTGCAGAAGCTTTTGCTCCGAAGATAAATGTTCTCGGATAGAAGCTTATTTCCGGATGTTCCTTGATCTCGTTATACAAATACATCACATGTAAAATGTTAAGAAGCTGTCTCTTGTACTCATGCAGTCTCTTGACCTGTACATCGAAGATAGATCTTGGATCCACTTCAATGCCATTGTGCTCTTTAATGTATTTTGCCAGGCGGACTTTATTCTCATACTTGATGCTCATAAATTCCTTCAGAGCTTCCTCATCGTCCACCCATTTTTTCAATCCTGACATCAGAGACAGATCTGTGATCCAGTCCTTTGTTCCAAGCTTATCTGTTACCCAGTCAGCCAGCAGCGGATTTCCATGCATCAGGAAACGTCTCTGCGTAATTCCGTTTGTCTTATTATTGAATTTCTGCGGCATCATTTCGTAGAAATCACGAAGCTCCTGTTTTTTCAGGATTTCTGTATGAAGTCTTGCAACTCCATTGACAGAGTATCCGGCTACGATTGCAAGATGAGCCATCTTTACCTGACCATCTCTTAAAATCTGCATCTTTGCTACTTTCCCTTCATTTCCCGGATACATCTCACGGATCTTAGCCACAAAGCGGCGGTCAATCTCCTGGATGATCTGGTATACACGAGGAAGCAGCCTGGAGAACAAATCAATTGGCCATTTTTCCAGAGCCTCTGCCATGATGGTGTGGTTCGTGTAAGCACAGGTCTTTGTTGTGATCTCCCATGCCTCATCCCAGCCAAGTCCTTCCTCATCAAGAAGAAGTCTCATAAGCTCGGCAACTGCTACCGTCGGATGTGTATCATTCATCTGAATCGTCATCTTCTCCGGCAGTTTATGGATATCATCGTGGTGCTTTTTATATTTTGCAAGCGCAGCCTGAAGACTGGCAGATACGAAGAAATACTGCTGTTTCAGTCTCAGTTCCTTTCCTGCATAGTGGTTATCGTTCGGGTACAGGACCTCTACGATCGTTTTTGCCAGATTCTGCTGCTCTACCGCTTTGTGATAGTCACCGCGGTCAAATGAATCTAACTGGAAATCTACGATTGGTTCTGCGTCCCAGATACGAAGTGTATTTACAATATGATTATCATATCCTACGATCGGATAATCATACGGAACTGCCAGAACAGACTCATAATTCTCCTGTTTAAAATGGATATCTCCGGTCTTATCATCGTACTCTACACGGATATTTCCACCGAAACGTACTTCCTTTGCATACTCCGGTCTGCGAAGTTCGAATGGATTGCCGTTCTTCAGCCAGTTATCCGGTTTTTCTTCCTGATAGCCATCTTTGATCTTCTGCTTGAACATACCATAACGGTAGCGGATACCACATCCGTAAGCTGCATAGCCAAGAGATGCCAGTGAATCCAGGAAACATGCAGCGAGACGACCAAGTCCGCCATTTCCAAGTGCCGGATCCGGCTCCTGATCCTCAAGTTCATTCAGGTTCAGACCCATTTCTTCCAGAGCCTCTTTCACCTCTTTATATGCCGTCATATTGATCAGGTTATTGCCAAGAGCTCTTCCAAGCAGGAACTCCATGGACATGTAATACACGATTTTCGGATCATCTTTCTCGTACTGCTTCTGAGTTGCGATCCAGTCATCGATAATTGCATCTTTTACGACATAGGAAACTGCCTGATAAAGCTCCTGCTGAGATACTTCGTCTACAGTTTTTCGGAACAGTTGCTTAACATTCTGTTCTACTTCTTTCTTAAACGCTTCTTTTTCAAATCTCGGATTAATCATATTGTTTTGATCCTTTCTTACTCTTGTTTCAGGAAATGTAAGATAAAAGAACAGGTCTGCCGGAGCAGACCTGTTCACATCTGTTATTGCTTCTCTACTCCAAGAGTTACTGCCTCACCATTGATCTTCCACTCTTTCACGTAACCTGCAGGTGTCGCTTTTTTCACCTCCAGAGCCAGTGTCTCAGCTCCGATCTCATCAGCATTTTTCGCAAATACAGTTTCTGCCTTCTCACTTCCTTCATATGTGATCACGATCTTATCCATGACCTCGAAATCAGCTTCCTTACGCATCGTCTGTACTTTGCTGATGATCTCACGCACGAATCCCTCTTCCAGAAGTTCCTCGGATAAGTTCGTATCAAGAACAACTGTGATTCCGTTGTCATCCTCAGATACATATCCTTCCATCTGTGCAGTATCGATCAGAAGATCTTCACGGTTCAGGACTACTTCTTCACCATTTACCTCAAATCTCAGGCAACCATTTGCATTCAGCTCATCCATAGCAGCATTTCCATCCAGTCCGCTGAGTACATTTTTGATTCCCCCTAACAGTTTACCATATTTTGGTCCGACTGTCTTTAGCTGAGGTTTAAAAGAATAGGACGTAAAGTCACGTACTTCTTGTGTAAATGTTACATTTTTCACATTTAATTCATCGGCAACGATGGCATCAAAGAACTCGGAAAGCTCAAAATCAGCTTTGACATACATCTGTCCGATCGGCTGACGGTTCTTGATATTTGCAGTATTTCTGCAGGCACGTCCCATAACAACCAGTTTCAGAACACGATCCATATTCTCCTCAAGCTCTTTGTCGATGTGTGCTTCATTTACCTTCGGGAAATCACACAGGTGGATACTCTCAGGAGCATTTGCATCAATACTTCTTACGAGGTTCTGGTAAATGTCTTCTGTCATGAACGGAATCATCGGAGCTGCAGTCTTGCAGATCTCTACCAGTGCTGTGTAAAGTGTCATGTAAGCATTGATCTTATCCTGCTCCATGCCCTTTGCCCAGAAACGCTCACGGCTGCGTCTTACATACCAGTTACTCATGTCATCAACAAAACTCTGAAGTGCCTTTGCAGCCTCCGGGATCTTGTAGTTTGCCAGATCCTCATCTACGGCTTTAATCGCAGAGTTGAGCTTTGACAGAAGCCATTTGTCCATGACAGACAGCTTCTCATACTCTAATGTATATTTTGTTGCATCAAATTCATCAATATTCGCATACAGTACAAAGAATGCATAAGTATTCCACAGAGTTCCCATGAACTTACGCTGTCCCTCTGTCACTGCTTTTCCGTGGAAACGGTTCGGCAGCCACGGCGCACTGTTAATGTAGAAATACCAGCGGATCGCATCTGCTCCATATTTCTCCAGTGCATCGAACGGATCGACCGCATTTCCCTTGGACTTACTCATCTTCTGACCATTCTCATCCTGAACATGTCCAAGAACAATAACGTTCTTATAAGGAGCTTTGTTGAAGATCAGAGTTGAAATCGCAAGCAGTGAGTAGAACCATCCACGAGTCTGGTCTACCGCCTCTGAGATGAAGTCTGCCGGGAAATGTTTCTCGAACAGTTCCTGATTCTCAAATGGATAATGATACTGTGCAAATGGCATGGATCCACTGTCGAACCAGCAGTCGATCACTTCTGGTACACGGTGCATCTCTTTTCCACATTTCGGACACTTGATCGTCACATTATCAATATATGGGCGGTGAAGCTCGATCTCATCCGGGCAGTTATCAGACATAGATTTCAGCTCTTCAATACTTCCGATCGAATGCTGGCATCCACACTCACACTCCCAGATATTCAGAGGAGTTCCCCAGTAACGGTTACGGCTGATGCCCCAGTCCTGAACATTTTCAAGCCAGTCACCAAATCGTCCTTTACCGATACTCTCCGGAATCCAGTTGATTGTATTATTATTCGCGATCAGATCATCCTTTACTGCTGTCATCTTAATGAACCATGACTCACGAGCGTAGTAAATAAGCGGCGTGTCACATCTCCAGCAGTGTGGATAGCTGTGCTCGAACTTCGGTGCATCGAAAAGAAGTCCTCGTCCGTCCAGGTCCTTTAACACTTCCGGGTCTGCCTTCTTCACGAATAATCCGGCGAATGGAGTTGTCTTGCCCATCTCACCTTTTTCATCTACTAACTGAACAAATGGCATGTCATATTTACGTCCGACTTTCGCATCGTCCTCACCAAATGCAGGCGCGATATGAACAACTCCGGTACCATCTGTCAATGTTACATAAGTATCACATGTTACATAAAATGCTTTTTTATTCTGCTTTGCGGCGCAGTCATAAGCGCACTGATAAAGCGGCTCATACTCTTTGTACTCAAGATCCTGACCTTTGTATGTCTCAAGAACTTCATAAGCCTTTACACCATTCTCCTCATCGCCAAGTTTACCAAGAACTGTATCAAGAAGGGCAACAGCCATGTAGTAAGTATATCCGTCAGCTGCTTTTACCTTCGCATAATCCTCTTCCGGATTTACACAAAGTGCAATGTTAGATGGCAGAGTCCATGGAGTTGTTGTCCATGCAAGAATATATGCGTCCTCGTCTTTAACTTTAAAACGAACGATCGCTGAACGCTCTTTTACGTCTTTGTATCCCTGAGCCACTTCCTGTGCAGACAGCGGAGTTCCACAACGCGGACAGTAAGGCACGATCTTAAATCCTTTATAAAGAAGTCCTTTATCCCAGATCTTCTTCAGTGCCCACCACTCAGACTCAATAAATGTGTTGTGATAAGTAACATACGGATCATCCATATCA
The DNA here is from genome assembly GCF_000420885.1 of Dorea sp. AGR2135. Lineage (NCBI taxonomy): Bacteria > Bacillati > Bacillota > Clostridia > Lachnospirales > Lachnospiraceae > Dorea > Dorea sp. AGR2135. The sequence goes on from NZ_ATVU01000002.1 coordinate 194,958, forward strand.
GCCCAGAAACCTACAGTATTAGAGAAATCCTCCCACATACCTTTGTATTTCCACACACTCTCTTTACACTTTTTGATAAATGGCTCAACACCATATTTTTCAATCTGATCCTTTCCGTCAAGACCAAGAGCCTTCTCGACCTCCAGCTCGACCGGCAGTCCGTGAGTATCCCATCCGGCCTTTCTCGGAACTTCATACCCCTTCATGGTACGGTAACGAGGAATCATATCCTTGATAACACGTGTCAAAACATGGCCGATATGCGGTTTACCATTCGCAGTCGGCGGTCCATCATAAAACATATACTGTGGACAGCCCTCACGGTCCTCCATACTCTTCTCAAAAATGTGATTGTCTTCCCAGAATTTCTCCGTTTCCTTCTCCCGGTCAACAAAATTCATGTCTGTTGAAACCTTCTTATACATAATATCCTCCTTGTTGGGGACGTAGCATTTTGCCAAAGTACTACGTCCCAATCATTGATTAAGGGTGTCCCTTTTTGCATTTTGCGGTGTCCCTTTTTTACCATTAAACATAACTTATTGTAAAGATATTACTTTCTTATACAATAAAACAGGCTCCCGTCCTGATTAGGACGAAAGCCTTATACTTACGTTTATAAACCACCTAAACATACTGACATATGCTTTCCCTGTAACGGTGGAACTCCGTCAGGTCTTACTGAATTCTGTTCCTTATGCCTGTGCAGATGCCCTGGCTCATATCACAGATCGTTCAAACTCTGAAACTCGGAAGTGATCTTCAATTATATCTTACTTGTACCGGATTCCCACCATCGCCGGTTCTCTGTATCGTTGGGATATAACCTACTGTCTTCGTCAACGTCTTTAAAATATCTTATATACTTTTTTATTATACGAGTTTTATCACATATTCGTCAAGGGGTTAAGCCCCTTTTTACAGGCAAAGTTTCTATGGACCAGAGTATTGTCAGCCAGCGTGAGATTCACGTAGATACAGAAAGTTATGTAACGGCTCTTCGTGCTTCCCTGCGCCAAAGCCCGGATGTTATACTCCTCGGGGAAATGCGTGATTACGAGACTATGCAGGTTGATATGACCGCCGCTGATACGGGACATTTGATCTTCTCGGCCCTGCATACGATCGGTGCAGCCAGCACGATTGTATGCATTATCGATGTATTTCCTCCAAACCAGCAGCATCAGATAGCTGTCCAGTTATCCATGGTACTGCAGGCAGTCATCTCACAGCAGTTTGTTCCATCTATTGATGAGAAAATGATTCCTGTCTTCGAGATTATGACTGTGACACCGGCAATCCGCAATATGATCCGTGATAATAAGATTCCGCAATTGGAATGCATAATTTCCTCCTCCGCCGGCGGAGAAATCATTTCCATGGATTCCAGTCTTTTAACTCTTTATAAAGAAGGGCAGATTACAGCAGAAACTGCATTGGCATACGCAACTAATCCGGAGCTGCTGAAAAGAAAAATGTAGGTTGTGCACGATCATCACCTGTCCGGGCGGGCTTTGGAAACTATGCTCACCACGGACACACTAAAAAAGGTCCACCGGACCTTTTTGTCGTATGCTTGGCAACAAAAAAATAAGGACATAAGTGATTGTACCGCAAAACTTATATCCCCATTTTTCTATTTTATTTCTGCTATTTTATTTTCTGGTTTTTACTGTCCCTTTTCTTCACATTTCTTGTTGGCTGGATTTCTTACTCAAGTTCCTGGATTGCCTCAATTGTCTTGTGATACTCTGCTGTTACCTTGCTCATATAATCTGAAATGTTCGGATTACCTGGAACTGCAGTGTCTTCATTTCTCAATTCCTCTGTAAGCTGGCTGCTCACCTGATAAAGGCTTGTCAGTGACAGGTTCTGGCAGACACCCTTCAGTGTATGGACTGCACGGAATGCTTCTTTGTAATCACCCTCGCTTAATGTTCTCTCAAGATCGGCGTAGCTCTTATCATCCCGAAATTTCAGGAGAAACTTTCTCACAAGCTTCTCACCCATCAGACGTCTTACTACATCATCATAATCACCGCCGATTTTCTCGTATACTTCTTTTAACTCCATTTTGACCTTTCCCCCAATTCAAATACTGTACCTTACTATGTGTTCGCAACTGTGTTTTACTGTTTCTTTCTCTTATTACTCTTTTTTCTTATGCGGGACACCGTAGCTATAAATGTTATGATCAATATTACTAAAAGAATGCTCAGCCCCAGAATAACTTTTCCTTTTGTTGTTCCAAGTGACAGGTGTTTCCCGGATTTAGTCTGTTTTTTACTGTTGTCATGTCCACTGGATTTGCTTTCGTCCTGAGTACTGTCTGTATGCGCTTTCAAATAGGATTTGCTAAGCTTCACCTTTGCAGTTCCAAGTTCATGACCATCGTAACTGTATGTCACAATTCCTGTGCTGCTATCTTCTGTATCCTGCGTGATTTTCTGATCCAAAGCTGTAAAATCCACACCATTTGGCAACATCACATAATTCGGTTCACTCTGCCCGTCTTCTGTCAGAAATGTTTCAATATCCTCAGATTTCTCCTGGGTTGTCACATCTACTTTTGTGAAATTATGAAATGCATATTCAAATAAATTCGTGGTATCCGGATATATGTTCTTTCCGTGAGTCCTCAGTACCACACACACCAGCTGAGTCTGCCCATTGTCCGCCATCGTAATCAGCGTTGACAACGCATCTGATGTATAACCAGTCTTTCCACCTATTGTATATGGATAATAATTGGAATTCGACGGCTGAAGCATTTTATGCTTTTGATGGAAAACGTGTTCTTCCGTCGTCTCGCTGGCTGGAATTGTATAATTGAGAGTCTGTACAATCTGGAAAAATTCCGGATGTTTGAACAACTCCCGTCCAATCAGCGCCATATCTCTTGCACATGTGTAATGATTCGGATCATGCAGTCCATTTGTATTAGCAAAATGGGAATTCTCACCGCCCAGTTCCTTGCATCGGCTGTTCATCTGCTCTATGAACCAGTTGTAATCATGACCGGCATTCACTCCGACACTCTCACCTATTGCATATGCTGCTTCATTGGCAGATGCCAGAAGCATCGCATGCATTGCCTGATCCAGTGTGATTACATTTCCCTCTTTTAATCCGACGGAAGAATCTCCTCTCTGTAAAAACGCTACGCTGTCGTGGCTGAATGTCACATTATCCGTCAGTTGTCCATTTTCCAGTGCTACAAGCGCCGTCAATACTTTCGTAATACTTGCCGGATATTCATGAGCATCTATATTCTTGGCATACAGAATTGCTCCCGTTCCGACTTCCATAACAATTCCGGCTTCTCCATAAGTCCCAGGTCCCTGCGGCCAGTCCTTATATCCATTCGATTCCACCGGCATATCATAGACCTGCTGCAATTCCTGAGCCTTTTGTTCTTCCGGTGTCAGTGCCTGCGCATCTGTACTCTGTGCGTCTATGGTCTGTGCATTCTCCGTAGCCGTTACCCCTGTCGCATATACACTCACCGCAGTATTAGCTGTAAACGTCACTGCCATAAGTGCCGTAAGCATCGCCGCGATGACTCGTTTGCCTGATATCATTGGCATTTCCTCCAGGTATTCTTCTTACTTAGTCTTTTTATTTTATCACATTTTTCTGCTGGATTCTATAATTATCTCCATAAAAAGACAAGATAAAAAGACAAAATAATGACACATATTTGCATTTTCCACAAGGATTGCTTATAATGAAAATATTTCATAACCTTGCACTGATAATAGGTAACGTTACATAAGGCACTTAAATCAAGAATAGGAGCATTTTTATGCATGTAGGAAAAAAATCACAAAAAAGAGAAAAATCTGTAATGTCAGTTTCTTTATATGGTAACGTAGTCTTTGTTGTAATCGAGCTGGTCATGGCAATTGCAACCGGCTCTCAGGCAGTCCTCCTGGACGCAGTCTACGATGGAGTGGAGTTTTTTATGCTGCTTCCGTCCGTGTTCCTGATTCCACTTTTATACCGCCCGTCAAATGAACAGCATCCATTTGGATATATGCAGCTGGAAACACTATTTGTTGTAGTAAAAGGCATCACCATGACAACCGTTACATTTGGACTGATTTTCAATAATATCCATCTGATGTTGCACGGAGGACACATTGTATCCTTTCATACAATTGCCGGATTTGAAATGTTCGCCTGTATTTTAAGCGTGATTGTCACAATTTATCTGCGAATTAAGAATAAAAACCTTCATTCTCCACTCATTACAATGGAACTGCAAGGCTGGCAGATCGACTCCGTCATATCCCTCGGCATGGCATTCGCATTTTTACTGCCACTTATGATACCATTCGCATGGTTCGACCGCGTAACACCATATCTGGATCAAATCATTACGATTCTTCTGTCTGTTATTATGATCCAGACACCAGTCCGCACAGTCATCACCGGAATCCGCGATCTCATGCTGATTCCACCAGAGGAAGAAACAATCGAAGACATCAAAAAGACCGTAGAACCAATCATCGGTATCTACGGCCACAAAAATCTATACTACGATATTGTAAGAACCGGAAGAAAACTCTGGATCAGCGTCTACATCACATTCGACAAAGATATCGTATCACTGGCAAAATTCAAACACCTGCAAGATAAGTGCATCAAAGCACTGGCACAGAAATATCCAGATTTCTACTTCGAATTACTGCCGGATATCGAATTCACCGGAATTGTAGAAGAATAAAACACAATTCAAAAAGGGACAGGTTAAAGTGCAGTTGGGGACGGGTTTTTTTTGAAAAAACCCCGTCCCCAACTGGAAAAAGGAGGTTTTGTATACACAACATGTACAATAAGGATTCCAACTATATTAGCATTGGCGAAATGGCAAAGATCAATCGGACTACGGTTCCGACTCTTAAGCTCTACGACTCTATGGGACTTCTCACGCCGTGTTATGTGGACGAACACACATGCGCAACTATCGTAAACCGCATCCCAGCAGTCCTTCGCTTATCGCCTTTCTTATCTCCTTGATTCCGGTCTCTTTATATCCTGCCGTATCTGCCGTTATAACAATTGATAGCAGGTCATACACCGTTCCATTCCAACGCAGTTTCAGGCTGTCTTGCACATATGCCCATATATTACCAGGCATGACCTCTTCACAATTAGCCGGTACATATTCCGGAAATGTAAAATCAGCCGGATTAATATTGTATTTATTCAGGTACTGTTCCGTTACCTTTTCTTTCACCAGATTACAAAGCGTCTCTGTCTGCTCGCCGGTCAGACCGTATTCGTTGATTTCATCTGAAGATTCCCCTTTTTCTGCGGTATCTGCCGACCCCGCTTTCTGCTTGTCATCGCTCTGGGATACATTTGTCTGCGCCTTGTCCTCCGTCTTTGAAGAACATGCAGACATCGGTATCACCATTGCCAATACCAGAACTCCAATTACAATTTTTCTCTTCATCTCTTTTCCTCCAATTTGTGTATTTTTCAGGATTACTTTTTCGCACAAGTACAAAAGTTGAAAATGTATCTGTTCTGCAATCCTGACTTCCCACTAAGACTTGCTTTAGAGTCTTGAATATATTTATATTATACCCTCCCCGTGTATTTGAATTGCAACAGAAAACATAGAATTTTTTGCGCCTAATGTCTTTTAACCACTTTCCATATAAAGCAAAAAATCAAAGCGTCTGGCCTGGATACGCTTGCTTTTATCTCTTATAAATGCTAAAATACAATAGCTGAGTTTCCTTAGTTAAATGGATATAACAAGCGCCTCCTAAGGGTCAGGTGGAGCAATCCCCTTTTGGAAGCGATTTATGAAATAAATTTGAAAATTGCTCCATGAAAATTAAATACGTCTCAGTACCTCAGTAGGATAGAGGGTTCGCCTCCTAAGCGAAACGTCGCAGGTTCGATTCCTGTCTGGGACGCCAGCAAACAACGCTGAGAGCCTTGATTTATCGAGGTTTTCAGCTTCTTTTGTTTTTGGCTTATAACCTGTCGGATAAGAACATGTTCAATTTATATTTTGCAATTTCTTTTGATTTTCAGAATTTGTAATTCGATATTTTTATGACTGTTTGAGTAGAAGAGTTTGCTAACACTTTTTTTATTTTGAAAAAATATCAGCAGATTTTTGAAGATTTGCTAACACTTTTGAAAAATTACTTTGAAGCTGATTGTTTCAAAAGCATTGCTTTCATCTCCGGCGTAAGTGATTTTAAAAGCTGTAAAAGCTCCATATCACTGTCTGATAAGCCGTTGTTTTCTGGCTGAACTTCCTCATTTTGTGGTTGCATTTCTGAATCATGGTTTAGAGTGGAATAAAATTGTTCGTCCATCTTTTGAGCATTGTAACGTCTATCTTCGTCTATGATTTCTGAATAAACGTCTGTAACCATTTCTGCTTCTGCATGACCTGTATCGCCTTGTACCGATTTTACATCGCCGTTGGTCATTTTCAATTTGTATCCTGTGGATAAATGACGCAGACTGTGGAAAACAACTTTTTCATAGCCATTTTGTTCGCATAACTTTTGAAATCTGTCTCTCACAATTCTACTTTCAACGGGATTTCCATTTTCCAGAGCTATAACAAGGTTGTAATTGTTATAAGCGTCTCCTAGAAATTCCTGTAATTCCTTTTGGTCTTTTTGATATTGCACCAGTAATTCTGCAACCGTCTTTGGCAACCATACGGTACGATTACTTGTTTCTGTCTTTGGTGTTTTTAATACAAGCCTTGTTGTGCAATGCGGTTTCTGTGTCGGAAAAATCTTGATAATATCTTTTTCCTTTAATTTCTGCATAGCTTGTGCATTTACTCTGGAAAGCTCTTTGTTGATGATTACCCTTGCGTTATTCGTTGCAATGGATTGTTCATTAATAATCACATCTTCCCATGTAAGACCTGTAATTTCTCCAATACGCATTGAGCAGGAAAACGCCAAATGCATACAGATGGTTAATAAATCGTCGTCTGACTGCTGAATTGCTTCACGAAATGTATCTACACTCCATACTTTTCTTTTTACCTTAGGAACTTTAGGAAGCGTTGCTAATGAAGCAGGGTTACGCTTGTTGGTATCAATATATTCCCAACGGATTGCTTAATTTAATGCACAGCGTATAATGTCGTGTATTTTCTTGATATTGGCAGGTTGTACGCAACGTCCAGTAGCTTTTCTGTTAGCTCTGGGTACTTCTGGAACACTCAATAAATCGTTGTAGTAGGCAGATAATTTCTTTGTGGTAATCTCATTTAACTTCCAATCCCCGATAAGTGGATTGATGTAATTTTCGATAGTACCGACCTTGCTACTAAATGTACTAGGCGACCATTTTGACGTACCATAGAGATTGACAAATATTTTTAAAAAGTCACGGCGTACAATCTCTGATGGCTCACTGCAAGCACAAACGTATCTGTCTGCATTATTCAGTTGTCAATGAACTATTAGGCTCTTGCCATTCTGTATCAATCTGTTTTTGGTAAACAGACTGATACAGAATGGCAAGCTAAGAAGTAAGCGGAACAGGAAAGAGGGAAGTGCTTATATGAAGCGTTCCGCAGATATTACCTATTCGATTTTTATGTCAAATTCCAATATCATTTTCATAATGGCTTCTCTGATACGACCTTTTAACTCCATATCCACAGCGATATATACATTTCCGTATTCATCATATAATGGGCGAATACAGCTTTTTGATATATACGGGTCATAGAAATCTAAGATTTTATCAATGGAAATTTTGTCGCCGTCCATAGCCGATGAAATCACATAAAATGATGGCTTCTTATACGAACGTTTTTGTTTCAAATACTAATGTTCCTCCTCTAATGACTTTTGCCAGCTCATCGTCATATACATAAATGTCATGTCCACATATATTGAAAGTCGTGTAATCCGTTTTATATGTATCCCATATAGCAACTTTATCTATGATAATGTCGGGAAGCTCACAAAAGGGGATAGCTTCTGCTTGATTCTTTTTCAACTCTTTGTAGTAATCTTTTACAACTCCGAAAACAGTTTTTTTAAACAACTATCAAAACGACACATTACAGTTTTCTGGAAGTCAGATGGTTTCACGTTCTCACCTCCCCCCTGTGCTGTTTTGTATCTATCCCTCTTTCCACTCCATATAAGAAAAAAACAGGGCAGTTGCTAAGTGATTTGAAAAAATAATCGCTATTTTAGATAAAATTTATATTTGCCCTCACTATATAGCCGACGAGAAAGGCAAAAATTGTTCAATTCGATAAAAAACGACAAAAAAGACCTGCACATTTAATGTACAGGTTAAAGAAGTGATGATTTTTCATAAATCAGTATTTAATTTTTGTTGCTATCGTATAAACGTATTCTTCTGGTGTAGGTCGTTTCTTTCCGAAATAACTTGAAAATTCAGCTTGCACATCTGGGTCATCGCTGTAATACATTTCATCAATGGTTGACTGAATACGTTCTTTTACTTCTGATACGGAAACACCCTGTTGATGTGCAATCGCTTTAAACACTTGTTTTGTATCACGTTTTTTGATACCCAACATATAACCACAACCTTTCTGAATAAATTTATTTCCATTCGATAATACCACAAAATATAAAAAATAATGAATACTTTCGTATATAACTCATTAGTTTTTTACAAACCGGAAGTTATTTGTCCTTATCTTTCAGAAAACAGCCAGCCACAGCTATTCCAAATCCAAGAACACCAAGAACATATCCAAAGAAATTGTTTGTTGTCAAAGCAACTCCTAAAAGTATTGTTGCAATACCCAATAACTCGATCTTAATTCCTTTCATGCAAATCCCTCCATTATAATTACTGATTTATTAAACTGTTCTACATACTGGAATTTTATCATGCCCTGTTATTTTTCTAAGTTTTGGTGCAATGAAGCATAAAATACACACACATAGAAAATAAATTCCCGAGCACTCGATTTTTAAGCATTCTTTGTAGTTCTTCCAGAATCTTCAATTTTCTTAATTCTACGAACCGAAGCGCATATTCATCATAACTTGTAATTCCCCGGATAGCCGTCATACCATCATTAAAAGATGTCACTTCAAATTCTCCTGATAAATAATCGTTTATCATTTCTCTGATTTCTTCATCATCTTCAATCAATATTATCTTGTTTTCCATTATAATTGTCCCTTGGTCTTTTCGTTCTTCTGCTTATATGATATTCAGTTGCTCCAATTTGTCACAAATCAATAAGTTCTTCAATTTTGGTTATATCAGCAAGATTCAGAGTCCCACCAAATTTCAAATGCAATGTATCATCCCCAAATGAGCAGATCACGACATTACGGTAAGCATCGTCTCGAAAATCAAAAAAACCTTTTATCAATCCATCTCTTTTTGCCAGTTCTATCTTCACGGGTTTGTCGCAAAAATACTCTCGACTGACTTTTTTAATACAGAGTATCGTAGGTTTCTTTCCTTTGACTGGTGAAACAGACATAATATGTTTTTTCCCAATCACTCCATATACGCCGCATGATTTATCTGATGATTGATAATAGTATAAGAAATTCTGATCTTCTGCAATGATATAGACACCAGACACGCCGTCATTCCAGCCGCTAAGTTCTATATCATGAAGTTGACTCCCGAAGTCATGTACTTCATAATTTGTCGTTTCGGCTCTTTTACTATGTTCGGTGGTTGCAGAATTTCCGACCAGTTCATCTACACTAATGTTAAAAACAAATGACAGTTGTATCAGGTTATCAACATCAGGAATACCGCCGTCTGCTTCCCATTTTGCAATCGCAGAACGGGACACATTCATTTTTTCTGCAAGCATTTCTTGTGTAAACCCTTTTGCACTTCGTAGTTGTTTTATTCTTTCTCCCATTGTCATACAATTCACTCTCCATTCTTTTTTCTGAATATAGTATATTACCGCACACATTGCTCGACCATATACGCATTGTGACGATGCTGTTACTTACCGTAACAGTTGCTGTTCAAACACAAAAGCATATCTTCAAGTACCACTTCATCACCTTTGCAATGAATTCTCCTCAATTTCTTAGGCAATAAAACAGGAATTTACATAAATCTGCTTATCAAATTATACGCTGTAACTGCATAGACAAAAATTGCTACACCTACAAATATCATAGCATCTTTCTTTGCCCCTTTATCATAACAATCCTTTGCATTTGTCAAAAGTGATAATCCCATAAAAACAAACATGATTGGCATTGTAACATCATAGGAGATTATATTCATCAGTCCTAAAGAAGCAGAAATAATCGTTAAAACGGTAAATATTGCTTTCCAAATACGCATACATAGTCCTCCTTTACAACTCCCGATTTTTATATTTTAATTCATACTATATCACAACAAAATGCAGAATAGTATAGATAAAACAATAAATTACCATACTATTCTGCTGTAATATTTATTCTACAATCTTCCAGTTATCGTCCTTATGAAGTACAAGCTCATATTGTGAGATTTGTGTCATTTTCGACTTGTTATCCAGATACTTTACGGACACGCTGACCTTGAGGTTGTCGCCGTCTTTGGTAAAGACAGGGTTTAGCAGTTCCGAAAATACATAATCGCCGGATACAGGAGCAAGCACGCCATCTTTGACATAATAGGCAAGTTCCTTTTCCGTAGCTGTCGGGTACAGCTTAAAGAATGTTTCCAAGAAAGCGGTAGCGTCCTTAACTGTGTCGGAACTGACACTGACATCGGCTTCCTGTACTTTCGGTTCATACTTTGATTTCTGCACTGCCGGAGCAAGGGTAGGATTCTGTGTGATGACCATTGCACCGTCCGTTTTACCTTCAAGAACAAACTGCGTCAATTCCTTTTTCTGATCTACGGTAAGAAAGACGAACAGCTTTTCACCAATTTGTCTGCCATTCTCCGCTAAATCAAGTACAGCTAATTTCCCATGCTATCACCACCTTCGCTATTTGTTCGTTAAAGAGTTTTTTAATTTTTGAAAAGCCTCTGCACTTATGGCGTGTTCAATATTACAAGCGTCATGCTCTGCAGTTTTACGATCTACGTCAGCGTCTAGAAGTCTTGCGGTAAAGAACAGGTACCGTTCACATATTTGTTCGGCATATTGTCGGCCTTGCTGCGTCAAATAAAGGGTACCGTCCTTTTTGATAATATGGCCGGATTTTGTGAGTTCCTTTACTACTCTGCTTACAGAGGGCTTGCTAACCCCTAAATAGTCCGCAACATCTACACAGCGAACATAACCATGTTGTTGATGGAGGACTAAGATTGCTTTCAAATAATCCTCCATTGATGAAGTTAAGGACAAATAGCATACCCCTTTTAAAGAATGATATTGTCACATGATATACTACTTTACTCCAACAATAGAAAGTTTCTTTTTTAATATGGCTTCACCAATTAACCCACCTATTATAGCTAAGATGATTGTAGCAACAATCATAACAGCCAACATAAAAGGCGTTGCCATAGCGTCCATAGACGCAGCATATTCAGCCGACATTTCTTCCGCAGCCTTTTGAATGGTATAATCACGGAAAGCCCAAATATAGATAGGTGAGCCAGACATACCAAATGCAAATAGAATATAGCTGCATAGATTGCCCTTTAAACTTTTATATCCACTTAACTTTCTGATAATTTCAGCTAATATTGCACTTGCAATCAAAGTAACAATAACCAAATTTGATAATTCTCCTGCAATGAAGTAAATAAGCCCAACGATTAGGTTCATTATAATGGAAACACCAAAAATTTGTTCCCTTGCAGTAATATACATATAAGGAACTCCGGCCAGTAGTCCGATCAATGCAGTCATAAAAATCCATGTAAGTGGGGTAAAAGAACCGGACATCATTACAAGCATAGTAATTACAAAGTAAATCAATGAAAATCCAACTGTGATTCCAAGTCCTTTTCCTGTCCATTTTGTTTCCATAAAACGACAACTCCTTTCTTTACGAATTATCCAATAGACCACCCTTCGGCTTTTTCTCTGATATTGATAAATCGCCTATAAATGCCTTCCTGTGCAGATAATTGTTTATGCGTGCCGCGTTGAGTAATCTTACCTTCATCTACAACTAATATTTGATCGGCATTTTCGATAGTGGCAAGACGGTGAGCAATGACAATAATTGTTTTCCCGTGAGTGAGATTACTGATCGCTTGCTGAATAAGATGTTCATTTTCAGGATCAACACTGGCCGTGGCTTCGTCTAAAATAACAATAGGCGCATTTTTTAAGATCGCACGGGCGATAGATATTCTTTGCTTTTCACCGCCAGAAAGAGTAGAGCCCCCTTCTCCAATCAAAGTATCATATCCATCAGGAAGTGCCATAATGAAATCGTGACATCTCGCAGCTTTTGCCGCTGCAATCATTTCTTCTTCTGTTGCATTGGGTGCGCCAAAAAGAATATTATTGCGTATGGTATCGTGGAAAAGATAAACATTCTGAAATACCATGCTTATATTTTTTAAAAGTGAATCACAGGTAAAATCTTTTACATTTTGCCCACCGACGGTTATATAACCTTTTTTAACATCATAAAATCTTGCTAAAAGGTTACAAATAGTGGTTTTACCGCTGCCAGACGGTCCAACGATTGCAGTCGTTGTATTTTCCGGAATAGTAAATGAAACATGACTTAATACTTCACGGCTGTCATAACCGAAAGAAACGTCCTTAAATTCAATGTCAAAGTGATTGATTAAAATATTTTTTCCATCTTTGTCGATAAATTCAGCATTATCAATACTTTGCAGCTTTTCGGCAACAGTGTCCAACATTTCTAAAATATGCAGAGAATTATTTGCTGCTTCGATTGTGTTAAACATAACGTAGCTGTAAACAATCAACATAAGCGCCATAGGAAGCTCCATCGTTCCGTGCAGTGCCATTAACGCGGTTAAAATGGTAATTGCACTTGTTCCCATATAAAGACCAAAGCGATGAAGCGCGTCACAAGGAGCAAAATTTTTCTCCATACGGATATTGATGTCTTTTGATTTTTTGTAAGCCTTATAAAGCCCTTCCGAAGCGACGCCTTCCTGTTTGAAAGACTTTACCACTGCCATACCTCTGACATATTGGACAATTTCATCGGCCATTTCGTTAATACTCTCCTGACGAATAGGAGAATTTTTACGGCTTTGATGTTCAATAAGCTGTAAGCCGATAGAAGATATAATTACAGCGATTAAAGCTGAAATCCCAAGTGCGGGCGAAAAGAACAGCAGAAAAACAATCGTTATCAGCAAGAATATGTAACTATCTACAATATTGTTAATAACATTCATAGCTTGCATTTCAAAAAAAGCTAAATCTGTTGTAATCGCAGTTGTCAGTTCCCCCATATTTTTACGCTGTAAAAAGCCAAGAGAAACACGTTTTAGAATATCTCCAATTTTTAGGCGTTCGGTACTTGTAACTTCGTGGGCGATACTATCTTGCTTCGTTGCTCTTATATAAGCAAGTAACCAACGGAGAAGAATTGTGCCAACGATAATTCCTATAAGCATAAAAACAAAATTTTGATTTAAAACAGTGCTGCCATTTATATCATCTAAAATTGTTTTTATTACCCAAACCCCACATACGATAGGAACAATTCCAAGAATGTTATTTATCATGGATAATACGATTCCAAGATATAAACGCTTTTTATATTGTGCCATCATACGAAAAAGTCGTTTTAAAATGCGAATCATGCCAACACCTCCTCGTTTACATTTACGGACCATTTTTTAGCGCCGATATGGGCCTGCCACATATCCTTATAAAGATTACTGTTTTTCAATAATTCTTCATGTGTTCCGCTTTGTATGATTTCCCCGTTTTTCACAAGTACAATTTTGTCTGCGTTTTTTATTGTGGAAAGTCTATGTGCGATTACCAGCAAAGTTTTTCCTTTTGTTAATTCAGCAATAGCCTCCTGAATTTTAGCTTCGTTCTCTGGGTCTGTAAAAGATGTCGCTTCATCAAGAATAATGATAGGAGCATTTTTCAAAATTGCTCTTGCAATCGCAATTCTTTGGCGTTCACCACCAGACAGTTTATCGCCAGCTTCACCAGCGGTAGATTGATACCCATGTTCCAGCTTATTGATAAACTCGTCACATTGAGCTTTTCGTGCTGCCTCTAATACCTCTGTATCAGTAGCTTTTGGATTTCCTAAACGTATATTTTCCATAATCGAACTATTAAATAAAAAGTTATCCTGGGTAACAAAGCTCACTTCATCTGCAAGCTGCGTTAATGGAATATCTTTTATATTTACGCCACCGATTGAAATGTTTCCTTCTGTTGTGTCCCAAAAACGCGCCACTAAACGAGCGAGTGTAGATTTTCCTCCCCCTGAAGGTCCGACGAGAGCATAAAAGGAATTTTCAGGAATTTTAATACTAACATCATGGATTACATTTTCTTTCCCTGTATAAGAGAATGACACATGTTCCATGCATATATCGTGTTGGGATATAGTTTTCTCTTTGGACGCTAAAGGCAATTCACCAATATCGAAGGTTTTATTAACCGTATTGATTGAATACTGAATAGATTTTAGCTGATTAAAAAACAAAATAAATCTTCCTAAACTGCTGACAAGCCCCATAGAAAGAAGCATAGCCATTGTAATCTTAGGCAGTGTAGTTGTTCCAGAAAGATACATTAAAGTTCCGATAGGTAACACTCCCAAGAGTGTGGTAGGAAGAATCACTGCTCCCAACGTTGTAAATTTCCATGTAGATTTATACCAGTTAAGCGTTGTTTCTTTAAAGGATTCAACGGCTTTACGATACTTTTCATATGATGAAGTAGATTGATTAAAAGCCTTGACAACTTCAATTCCTTCTACATATTCGATGACCACATTGTTCATGTGTTCGTTGGATTCCATGTATTTTTGATAGGTCTTATTGTAACCGCCCAACATCATTCCATAAGGAATCATTGCGAGAGGAATGGTAATCAGCGAAGCAAGAGCAAGACGAAAATCTATCATACACAAATAGACAAATACTGCTAAAGGCAACACAAGAGCAGCAGAGCCTTCCGGTATAACATGGGCTAACGGGATTTCAATATTCTCGATTTGATCTACAACAATGTTTTTAACTTTTCCAGCATTGATATTTTGTGTTACTCCCAAAGGAGCTTTTAATAGCTTTTCAGCAACACGTTTTCTCATAAGTTCCAAAATGGTATATGCTGAAATATGAGATAAAGTCGTTGAAATCGCATGAAACAATGCTTTTACTATAAATCCGGTAATACAAATACTTCCCCAGAAGAAAATATCTTCTACGGTAACGGAATTATCAAAAAACATAATGATAATACGATAAGCTGCCACAAAGGGAATAATGCCGCCTGCCACAGAGATTAAGGCACAAATGACGGACAAATCAAAAAATCAGACTATGAGCCTAAGACACCAGAAGCAGACGCAAGCGTAGACGCTGATACGGTCAATGACGCTACCGCATTTCTGGAAACATTCTTTAAGCTGTACCCAACAGCAACAGAAAAAGAGCTTGCCTACTATGTATCTGGGAATGTGATTGAACCTATCGGCAGGGACTATCTGTATTCTGAATTGGTAAACCCTATCTTTACAAAGGACGGGGACAATGTGAAAGTTAAGGTAGCCGTGAAATTCCTTGATAATCAGACAAAGGCAACACAAGTATCGCAATATGAGCTTGTGCTACATAAGGATAGTAACTGGAAGATTATTGGATAAATAATGATAAGGTGTGTATTTTGGTACAGATTTACACGTTTTGTAGAATAGCATAATTAGAAATTTTACACAAAAAGTAAGAAATATGTTATAATAAGCTGAATTTGAAATAAGGCGGTGGCTAAATGGCGAAGCAAAAATATTCTTTTGATAGCAAGATACATATTTATAGAGCTACAAAGCGAATGAGCCAACAAGAACTTGCTGACCTTGTAGGAGTGTCACGACAGACCATTATTCAGCTTGAAAGAAACAGATACAATCCGTCCATGCTTTTGGCATACAGCATTGCAAAAGTGTTTGATGTAGCAATTGAAGATTTATTTGACTTTGAGGAGGCAGAAAAATGATTGAACTATTAAAGTCGATTCTCAGTAGTACGACAGTATTTAAAATAGGCATGTGGTATACCTTAGTGATTACCATTGCCGTAATTATACTATTCTTTTTGAAAACATCACGAGATGAAAGAGGACGGGCAATTATTGGGAAAGCAAGTATTTTCTCTACGATAACATATATTGTTTTGATGAATGTCTATGCTAAATTATCCAAACTTCTAATCGTTGATTGGTTGACAATGGCTAACGGTACTCAATGGATGTACAACATTGTGTTGACGGTACAGGTTGTCGCAATCCTAATCTATAAGAAAATTGAATAGTAAAAAGATTTCATGCTTGTTAACAAAATAAGCGTGAATTTTTTTGTTCAAATAGTTAGAAATACTTTACATATAGATTGAAATAGATTATAATGAAGTCGGAAAAATTTCCAATAATTTTGAAAGGAGTTGCGATTATGGCAGACAAACATTTAACAGATAATTTGAAAGGGAATTATTTTTCAAGTGAAAGAAAGGACATGAAGTTTTTAAAAGGTTTTACTTTGATTGCGTTACTTCCTCTTTGGGCTGGATATGCTTTTGCACTTTATAATGGGGATAATAACAATTTGTCAAACTACTCTTTATTGATTTTGGCTTTCTCCTTGATGAATTTCAATGCTCTGTGTGGAGTAGAAAAGATTGAAAATAAAGCATTAAATTTGATTGCTAAAATGGACGGCGTTCTGTTTTTTGTTTGGGCATTGGTAACCGTTGTTCAATTACTCATAAAATAAAAAAGAAAGGTGTTGTTTATGGCTATTTTAAAAAGGCGAGATATAAAGAAAGCATTGAAAGCTGGTGCAAAAGCTGGCGGTGTATCATTGGCTGATGTTCGGGCTGATATTGAAGCGACGGTTGATGAAGCTATGAACAGCACCGACCTAGAAGTGCAGGCGAATTTCAGAAAGTATTTTGGAAATAAACGCCCTACTCCAGAAGAATATATTTACAAGATTACAAAAAAGACAAAAGTTTAATAGAAATCAAGTGCTGTAAGGGGGCTTGTGTCATGGAAAGTTTTAAGCATAATCTTATACGGTCATACACTACCTAACAGCATTTTATTAACAACTGAATATCTCACAGCTTTAATAGCTCGTACAGACTATATGTTTTGTGCGGGCTTTTTTTGTACCCGAAAAAATTTTTTCACTTTTTTTCAAAATCATGCAACAAATCACACCTTGCTGTACAGATATGGTGCGGAAAGAGGGATAAACACTTTTCACGTCATAACGGAAAGGGGGTGTGATGATATGAAACCGTCGGACTTCCAAAAGACAATACAATGTCAATTTGACTGCAAGCTCAAACGT